>CAVKCU010000129.1:0-5169 GCA_963654645.1 Clostridiales bacterium
TCCCCAAGGGGACGGCTTTTGGCGGTGGCGATAAAGTTTCCGGCAGTGCCATAAGGCGTCCCCTTGGGGGAGCTGTCGAGCGTAGCGAGACTGAGGGGGTATTGGGGCTCCCTCCCCGAGGGAGCTGGCAAAGCCGTCAGGCTTTGACTGAGGGAGTTCGTCTTTACCCTCCGGCTTTTCCCCATCAAAAGTATTCATTTTCTAATAATAACGCAAAAAAGCTCCCCCTTTCGGGGGAGCTGGCATCGCGCAGCGATGACTGAGAGGGTCTAGTCCTCTTTCTTATCCATGATATACGCCGCCATACCGATGGTGCCGTCATCTGGGTCCTCGCCATCGTAGACCTTTTTGATATAGCTGCGGTTGAAGTTCAGGTGCATCACCATGGCAGCCTTTGCGCCGATGGGGTCGTGGTTGGCAATGGCTTCGGTGATCATGCGGTGGGTCATGATGGTCTCGTCGATGAGCTTTTTGTGGGTGACGTTCACGAACATCATCACCGCCGTGTCGATGACCGGGATCAGCTGCCCCACCACCAGATTCTTGCTGCTCTCGGCGATGCAGGTGTGGAAGGCGATGTCGTCCTCGATGTAGCGGTCGCCCTCGTGGATCTTGGTCTCCACCCGCTCACAGAGCCGCCGCAGCCGCTCGATGTCCTCCGGGGTGGCGTTCTGCGCCGCCATCTCCGCAATGCCCGGCTCCAGCAGCAGACGGACGTTCACCAGATCAAACGCCAGCGCATTCTTGTCCTGCACGCTGCGCAGGTTCAGCGGGTCGGAAAGCCCCTTCACCGTGGTCACCACATAGGTGCCGGAGCCCTGCCGCACCTCCACGATGCCCTTGCTGGACAGCAGCTTCACCGCCTCGCGGATGGTGCTGCGCCCTACCCGGAACTTTTCGCCCAGTGCAAACTCGTTGGGCAGCTTTGCGCCCGGCTCCAGCGCCTCGTCCAGAATATAATGGTAGATCTGGTCCTCCACCTGCTCAGCCAGCAGCTTGTTTTTCAGGTGTGAAAATTCGCTCATAGCAGTTCCCCTTTGCGCTTGCGGCTTTTTCCTGAAGTATACGGTGCGGCGCGCGTTTTGTCAACAAACGGCGCACACACAGATCATGTCTGATCCGGCTCGCCGTTTTCCAGCTTGCCCAGATACCGCCACAGGGTGGTGCGGCTGATGCCCAGCTGCCGGGCGGCGGCGGCGCGGTTGCCGCCGTGGGCGGCTACTGTCTGCTGCACCACCTCGCCGATGATGCTTTCCAGCGTGCGGGAGGTGTCGGTGCTGACCACTGCCGCCGGGTGCGCCGCCGGGGCGCTGCGCAGGCTGCGCTCCTTGGAGAGCAGGTCTGCCACGCTGCTGCTGCGGATGTAGGGGCCGTTCGTCAGGGTGGCAAGGGAGCGCAGCAGGTTTTTGAACTGGGTGTAGTTGTTCGGCCACGGGTACTGCCGCAGCATCTCGATGGCGCGGGGCTCAAAGCCGGAGATCTGCTTGCCCAGCTCCAGATTCAGGCTGTTCAGGTACAAACTGGAAAGGGACGGGATCTCGTCCGACCGGCTGCGCAGCGGGGGCAGCTCCAGCGTCAGTGCGCCCAGCCGCTCGATGAACCGGCGGGTGACCGGGGAGACCGGCTCCTCCGGCCGCACCGAACGGGAGAACAGCAGCCGCACCCGGCGGGCAAGACCGGTCTCCTCAATGGCAGCCAGCAGCTCGGCGCTCCACTGCTCCGGGATAGACTCAAAGTTCTGGAAGTAGACCGTGTTGCCGTTGGCGTTCAGGGGCGAGTTATAGTGGTTGAGCAGAAAATCCCATGACTTATCGTTCATCATGGCGCAGTTCGCCACCACAAAGGGACGGTTCACCAGTGCGCTGTGCAGGTAGAGGTAGCGGGCGATCTGCTCCTTGCCGGTGCCAGGCTCGCCGCAGATGAACAGGGGCTGGCGCACGGCGGCAAGGGCGTTGATCTCGGCATCCTGTGTGCCCATGGCGCCGCTCAGACTGTAAAAGCTGTTGGAGAAAAGATACTCGCACTCGCCCTGATTCAGCGACCGCAGCCCCGGGCGGCTGGAATGCAGCGGAATGCGGGAGGGCACGCAGTAGAACAGATACCGCTGCACATTGTTCATCAGCAGCACCTGCGCCGTGATGCTGTACAGCTGGCTGCGCTCGGTGTAGTAGAGCTTTAAGCTGCCCGTGGCGGGGATCTCCCGCAGGTGGGACTGCAGGCAACGGTGCAGCTCCGGGGAGATGTCCTTCATATTATGATAGAACAGGCTGCCGTCCGGCTCCATCACCGCCACCCTGCCGCCCTGCTCCTGCGTGATGCTGCGCAGAAACAGGTTCTCCTGCCGCAGCTTGCCGAACCATGTGCTGATATTCACCGCCTGATCGATGGCGCTGTGCAGGCTCTCGATGCCGGAGGTGATGAGAAAGGCGTCAAAGCCCATTTCCCGGGCAATGGTGTGGGTGACCATGTCGCAGACCACCATCCGGTAGCCGCCCTGCTTGAGCCGCTCCAAGGTGTGGCGCACCTCCTCGGCGCTGCGGACGGTGAGGATGTCCAGATCAAAGTTCAGCAGGCTGCAAAGGGTGTGGGCAGGCTCGGTGATGCTGGGAAAGCCCACGATGGCGTACAGGCTGGTGTAGTTCTCTGCCAGCTTCATGGTGCGCAGCACGTCATACACCGAAATATGGATATCCACCACCGGCAGGTCGGTCACCTGCCGGATCAGGGTGGCGGTGCCGCCGCGGGAGATGATGCAGTCGTAGCTGTTGGGCGCCATGCGCTGTACGATGGCCTGTCCCTCCTCCAGATCGCCGGTGTACACCTCCAGCTCAACGTTGGGGTAAGCCTGCGCCGCCTGCTCCATGGCGGTGCGCATTCCGTCGTAGGGGGCAATGCCCAGAATGCGGGTGTGAGTTTCGACCATAAAACGTCCCTCCGTGTTTCTCTTTGAAACTATTATAATCGGTATGGTTTAAAAAGAAAACAGAAAACGGTTTCAAAATGGAACGTTTTCGCCCTTAAAACGGAAAGAAAATTGAAAACGTGCTAAAGTGAAACGCTTTTACCCCTTGCGCGGGGTGCAATCCCCTGCCGGATACGGCATAATGAAAGCACAAAAACAAGTGAGGGGGCACGAACAATGCTTCGCCTGCTGATGATTGCAGATGATTTTACTGGTGCGCTGGATACCGGCGTACAGCTTGCGGCACACGGCATCCCCACGCAGGTCGTGGTGGGGCAGGCAGACCTTTCCGCGTGCAGCAGCACCGTGCTGGTGGTGGATACTGAAACGCGGCATCTGCCCGCCGCAAAGGCTGCCGAAGCCGTTGAAGAGCTGACCCGCAGTGCGGTGGAAAACGGCGTAGGCTGCATCTATAAAAAGACGGATTCCGCCCTGCGCGGCAACATCGGCGCAGAGCTTGCCGCTCTGCTTAAAGCGAGCGGCGCGCGCAATTTGCCCTTTCTGCCGGCGTTCCCGCAGATCGGACGCACCACGGAAAAGGGCATCCACTACATCAAAGGCGTGCCGGTGAACGAAAGCCCCTTCGGCATCGACCCCTTCGAGCCGGTGCGCTGCGCCGAGGTGACAAAGCTGATCCATTTGCAGACCGACGTCCCCGTACAGAGCCTGCGCCCCGGTGAGACGGCAGCGGATCAGACCGGCATTCTGGTGTATGACGCTGCAACCGCCGCAGATCTGGAAACCACCGGACAGCAGCTGTTCCAGAATGGAACGCCCCCGGTGCTGGCAGGCTGCGCAGGTTTTGCCGCCTTTCTGCCGGAGCTGCTGGGGCTTTCGGACGGCAGCGTGGTCGAGACCCCGCAGCTGGACCCCCGGCTGCTGGTGCTCTGCGGCAGCGTGAACCCCATCACCCTGCGGCAGATGGACACCGCCGAAAAGGCGGGTTTCACCCGCCTGCGGCTGACCCCCCGGCAGAAGCTGGAGCCCGGCTACTGGGCAAGCGCCGACGGCAAGGCTGCGCTGGCTGAAATCGAACAGATGCTGGCGGCAAATCCCCGCTGCATCATCGAGACCAACGACGCCGGGGGCAACCAGCTTACCGCCGATTACGCCGCTGCCCGGGGCATCGACTTGGACGGTCTGCGGGTGGGCATTTCCGGCAGCGTCGGGCAGATGTTCGGGGCGCTGTTCGGCAGCGAGCATCTGGGCACCCTGCTGCTTACCGGCGGCGACACCCTGCTGCAGTGCATGAACAGCGTGGGCGCACGGGAGCTGGAACCGGTGTGCGAGCTGGAAAGCGGCATCGTGCTGGCGCGGTTCACCTATCAGGGGCGCACCCGCTACGTGATCACCAAGTCCGGCGGCTTTGGGCAGGAGGATCTGCTGGTGGAGCTGGCAGACCGCATTGCAAAGCATTGAGAATGGAAGCAGACAGCCCTTTGCGGCTGGAACGGAAGATAAATGTAACAGAAGGAGAACGACCATGACCTATGCAAAACTGCCCGGTCTGACCTGGGACGGCACTGTGTACGAAAACGAGGAGATGGGCACGCTGGAAGCCCTGCTGCCCACCGGAGGCTGGCCCACCGCCCACGCACCCGCTATGGTGGAGCTGCCCAATGGCGATCTGCTCTGCTGCTGGTTCGCCGGTACTTATGAAGGCAGTGCAGACGTGCACATCATCTGCTCGGTGCTGCCGCATGACGGCACCAAGTGGCTGGAGCCGGTGGATATCTCTGGCGACCCCACCCGCAGCGAGCAGAACCCCTCGCTGTTCTACGGCCCGGATAACGCCGTGTGGGCGATGTACACCGCCCAGCTGGACCGCGTAGAGGGCAAGGACAATATGCAGTTCACCGCCGTGGTGCGCTGCCAGAAGAGCACCGACGGCGGCAGAACATGGGGCGATTACACCACCGTGTTCCCGGAGGAAGGCACCTTCTGCCGCCAGCCCATTCAGGTGCTGTCCAACGGACGCTGGATCTTTGCCAACTGGCTGTGCACCGACTCTGCCGAGGGTCTGTCCGGCGACCCCACCGCCTTCCGCATCTCGGACGACGAGGGCAAGACCTGGCACATGGTCATGATGCCCGGCAGCAACGGTCACGTCCACGCCAATGTCATCGAGCTGGAGCCGGGGCATCTGGTGGCGTTCATGCGCAACCGCGAGGCCTACCGCATCCACCGCAGCGAGTCCTTTGACTGGG
>CAVKCU010000130.1:0-3434 GCA_963654645.1 Clostridiales bacterium
CTGGTGGTGTTCATGCTGCTGACCGCCTACGACACCCAGAAGCTGAGCCAGATGTACTCCTACTACGCAGGGGACAGCGAGCTGGCAGAAAAGGCTTCCATCTACGGCGCACTGACGCTGTATCTGGACTTTATCAACATCTTCCTGTATGTGGTGCGTCTGCTGGGTCTGAACAGCCGCCGCCGCGACTAAGCTGAGTTTTTCAAAGGGACTGCTGCACAAAATGTGCGGCGGTCTCTTTTTTTGTTTCCTTGCATAAACCGCCCGCCGCTGTCCCACACTAAGCCCAGAAAAGTTCCCGTACACAAAACGGACAGATGGGAGTAACAAGCATGGAGCAGATCAAAAAATTTCTGCACGGCAAGGGCTTTGCCTTGCTGCTGACCGCAAGCCTGCTGGCTGCGGCTGCGGCGGGGATATGGGCGGTGCGCGCCCTGCGGGCAGAACTGCAAAAAAGTCTGGATGGACTAAACGCCCCCGGCACCACCCAACAGACAGCCCCGGAAACAGAACCGGACTGGGACGCACAGGAGGATACCACATGGCAGCAGCCCGTGACCGACGTTGCAAACAGCAAGGCAGATGTGCCGCAGCAGACGCCCTCTGGGGCGTCCTCTGGTGCGCAGTCTGGCTCTGGTTCGCTGCGCGAACCCTCGGCACTGCAAGGCGCATCCTCGCCTGCCAGCAGTTCGGCGCAGCCTGCCGCCGCGCCCTCTATGCCGGGGCGCGTGCTCAACGCCTTCAGCGGCGATGAACTGGTGTATAACAAGACCCTTGGGGACTGGCGCACCCACAACGGCGTGGATTACGCCTGCACGCAGGGCGCTGCGGTAGCGGCACCCGTGGCGGGCAAGGTAGTGTCTGCTGGGGCAGAGGGCAACTGGGGCACCGTGGTGGTGCTGGAGGATGCCGCCGGTCGCCTTTGGCGGCTGTGCGGCGTGGCTGACCCTGCCGTAAAGGCGGGAGACACCGTGACCGCCGGGCAGAAGCTGGGCACGGTGGGCACTGTCGGCTGCGAGTGCGCCGAGGAGAGCCACATCCATGTGGAGGTAAAGCAGGGCGAAAGCTATCTCGACCCGGCAAAGCTGCCGGAGTAAGCAAACCATAAAAGGGGCTGCAGCAGCGGCTCCTTTTTTGATGTGTCAGGCAGTATGGCGCGTTTGCAGCAGCCAGAGGACCAGCGCCGAAAGCACCCCGGCTGCCAGCAGTACATCTGCCGGATGCGCAGCCCAGTGCTGGAAGGCACTGCCATAGGCTGCCTGCCCGATGGGCTGGGTCAGGCAGGCCAGCACGGAAAGGCAGGCGGTCGTCTTGCCCAGCTGTGTCTGCGGCACTAACACTTGCAGCTGCGCAAAGAACCACACATTGAACAGCGCCGCCACGGTCATAAACACGGCGCCCAGCACCAGAATGCTGCCGAACTGCAGCGCAGGCACCCGGAGGGCAAGACCCAGCGCAGCGCACACGCCGCTGAGCACCAGCAAAAGACGTGTGCCGCTGCGGATGGGATGCCGGACAAAGATGGTTCCAGCCAGCACGCCGCCTAAAATGCCGCCCGCGCTCAGCACCGCCTGCACAAGGCCAAGGGAGGCGTCACTTTTCTGCAAAGTCTGCACCACCAGCACCGGAACCCCCACGGTGAGGGCAGGGACTTCCAGCAGGTTTACAGCTGCCATGGCGGCGGCTAACTGCAGCACCGCAGCCTGCCCGGCGAGAAACTGCGTACTTTCCCGCAGGTCGGCCCACAGAGAACGGACGGAGAGCTTTGTGCCCTGTGGGACATCCTGCGGGATGCGCAGACAGAGCTCCATCCCTGCGGAAAGTGCAAAGCAGCCGCCGCAGAGCGCCAGCAGCCCCCGGACGCCGAAGTGCTCCAGCAGAACAGCACCCAGCAGGGGACCGAGAAGCTCGTCCACGGTGTCCACCAGCTGGATGACTGCGTTGCCGCGCAGCAGCTGAGTGCCGTTCAGCAGCAGGGGCAGACAGGCGCGTACCACGGGCTGGTAAAGCCCCTGAATGGCGTACAGACTGCCCAGCACGGTCAGGATCAGCGGAAGCAGGGGCAGATGCGGCAGTTCGGCAGCGGCTGCCGCCGAAATACCGGCGGTCACCAGATCCAGCAGCGCCATCAGGCGGGTCTTACGGCAGCGGTCTGCCAGCGCGCCGCCGGTCAGCATCCCGACCAGAGCAGGCAGCATAGCCAGCGCGGTGATGCCGCCGTACAGCGCAGCAGAGCTGGTCTGCCGCAGCAGATACAGCGGCAGCGCAAACCGCAGGGCGGCATTGCCGAACAGGGAGATGATCTGCCCGAGGACGATGAGGAAAAAAGTGTTCATGGAAACCTCCTGTTTTTAAATACAGACCATTGGTCTGTAAAATCGTATAAAAAAGGGCGGAGCGTTCCGCCCGGAAAATTCAGTCTTTGCCCGGTGTACACAGCTGCACCAGCTGTTCGGCCTGTGCATCCGTCAAAAGCTCCAGCCCAAGCGCATGGGTCATCTGCTGAAACACGGCGTTCCGCGCCCGCTGCTGGGCTGGCGTGGTGGGGCGCGTCTGGGGGGAAAGCCAGATGTCTGCCAGTACGAACAGCGCTTCAGCCAGCGCATTGGCATCGGCGGCGCGGATGGAGCCGTCCGCCATGCCCTGCCGGATCATGGGTGCAATACACTCCGGCGCCAGATGCGCTTCAATGTTGGTCAGCTCCATGGCAAGGAACTGCGGGTTGCTGCACAGGTGCGGCAAGGTCTGCGCAATCTGCTGCTGTCGCTGCCCGGCAAAGGAAGCTGCAAACACCGCCTGCAGCTTCTGCAGCCCGGTCAGGGCGGGGTCGTCCCGGATACGGTGCAGCGGCTCCCACATCTGGTCGCCCAAACGGTCACCGACGCGCTGCGCGATCTCCTCCTTGGAGCGGAAGTGATGGTACACCGCCCCTTTGGAAAGCTTTGTGGCATCAATGATGTCCTGCAGGGTGGTATTCTGGTAACCCTTCTGGATAAAGAGCAGGGCGGCGGCGTCCAGGATCTTTTCCACAGTCTGCTCTGGGTATTTGTTGCGCGGCATGGCAGATACTCCTTTTTACAAACTAACGGTCTGAAAAAAGAATACAGCAGCCCGGCGGCTTTGTCAAGAGGGGAAGGAACCGAAAATCCATTCATTTCCGGCGGCGCTGCATTGCTTTTGCGCGGGGTTTCTGGTATGATACAATAGAATCAGCAGACGATTTTGGGAGGACGACAGATGGCAAGGGTTTTGATCGTGGGAGCCGGGGCAGCCGGACTGATGGCGGCGGGTGCTGCCGTGCGGCAGGGACATCAGGTAACGGTGCTGGAGCATACCGACAAGCCCGGGCAGAAGATCCTTGTCACCGGCAAGGGGCGCTGCAACGTGACCAACGACTGCCCGGCAGAGGAGTTTTTGCGCCATGTGCGCACGAA
>CAVKCU010000130.1:3689-5159 GCA_963654645.1 Clostridiales bacterium
GCGCCACCCCAAAAAGAAAAAGGCAGGCCCGGCGCTGCGCTGCGTGGGCGTGCGGGGTACTTCCGGCAGGGAATACCGGGCGGACGCTGTGCTGGTAGCCACCGGCGGCGTGAGCTACCCCACCACCGGCTCTACCGGCGATGGCTACAAGCTGGCGCAGCAGGCGGGGCATACTCTTGTGGAGCCGGTGCCCAGTCTGGTCAGCCTTGTCAGCCGGGACCCGGACTGCAAAAAGATGATGGGTCTGGCGCTGAAAAACGTCACCCTGACCCTGCTGGAGGACGGCAAGGCCATTTTTGACGAGCAGGGCGAGATGCTGTTTACCCACTTTGGCATCAGCGGGCCGCTGACTTTGAGCGCGTCCAGCCATCTGGGGGATATGAAAAAGCACAGGTACATCGCGGAGATCGACCTGAAGCCCGCCCTGAGCGAGGAGCAGCTGTACGACCGCATCACCCGGGACTTTGCCCTGCTGGCAAACCACGCGGCGCAGGGCGCGCTGGTCAAGCTGCTGCCCTCCAGTATGCAGCCGGTCATGGTGGCGCGCTGGGGCATCGACCCCGCCACTAAGGCAAACCAGATCACCCGGGAGCAGAAGCGGGAGCTGGTGCAGCTGGTCAAGCACTGGCAGGTGCCCATTGACGCCCGGGGCGACCTTGCCCACGCGGTCATCACCAGCGGCGGCGTATCGGTGCGGGAGGTAGACCCCAAGACTATGCAGAGCAAAAAGGCGCTGGGGCTGTACTTTGCGGGCGAGGTGCTGGATGTGGACGCCTACACCGGCGGCTACAATCTGCAAATTGCTTTCTGCACCGCGCAGAGCTTTGCCAATAATCTGTAAAAAACAGCGCAGTCCATTCTGCTGTGTACTATATATAAATAAGGAGAACATATCATGGTATCTGTTGCGATCGATGGGCCTGCGGGCGCAGGCAAATCTACTCTGGCACGCCGTCTGGCGGCAGAGCTGGGCTATATCTATGTGGACACCGGTGCAATGTACCGCGCCATCGGCCTGTACGCCCTGCGCGCGGGCAAGGACCCCAAGGACAACGCGGCGGTGGATGCTCTGCTGCCGGAAATTGAGCTGCGGCTGGCGTCCATTGCGGGCGAGCAGCACATCTACTTAAAGGACGAGGACGTGAGCACCGCCATCCGCACTGAACAGGCGGGCATGGCAGCCTCTGCCGTGGGTGCAAACCCCGCTGTGCGGGGATTTTTGCTGGACTTGCAGCGCAGCATGGCAAAAAAGCAGGATGTGCTGATGGACGGCAGAGATATCGGCACGGTGGTGCTGCCGGACGCCACGGTGAAGATCTTCCTGACCGCCAGCCCGGAGGCACGCGCCACCCGCCGCTGGAAGGAGTATCAGGCCAAGGGCATCGACACCCCCTACGAGGAAGTGCTGGCAGACGTGAAGCAGCGGGACTATCAGGACACCCACCGCGCCGCCGCCCCGCTGAAGCAGGC
>CAVKCU010000131.1:0-5141 GCA_963654645.1 Clostridiales bacterium
TGGATTTTTCCCGCGCTGCCTCCGCATTGATCGCTTCCAGCGGAAGGGCAACTTCGATCAGCTTTTTAGATGCTGCCATTATCGTTTTTCTCCTTTCGGAAGCGGCTGAGTGGGTTTCTTATGGAGAGTATTTGTACAAACGGTAGGAACGGGTCTTGGACGGTCTCTCGGAGGAGTAGATGAAGCAACCGGCGTTCTGAAATCTTTTGAATCAGACATTTTTCTTTCTCCTTACGATTCTATTTTTAGATGCTTTTTTACGGCAAGAGAATTTTGGCTTAATAAAATAAGAAGTGGTTGTTGTTGGAACGGGTGTAGGGCGATGCCTTGGAGGCCGTTCAGTAGTACCCTTTAGAGTTTTAGGCAAAGGGTTTGAGTGGGGGTGTTTTAGACGAAGGATCTTTTGATGTTTTTTCATAGCGAATATAAAGCGTTATTAAGTATAAAGAATAAAAAAGACTAAGTTGCCTAAGATGAGAATCGAAACCGAGAGTAGAAAACAAATCATGGATGCTTTTATAAGACGAACTCGAAAATCGTTGTTTTTCTTTTTGCTTTTTTGTACAGCGGAAAGCTGATAAACCCATTGCCAGTCATAGTCTGATTGGTCATGATAATCGCTTTTTTGCCGGTAAAGAATATTTTCAAATCCTTCGGCATCCTGCATTGTTTCGTATGTAAAACGCCACTGTGCAATAATTGCTAAAACGAGGCTTGCGAGTAACGGTGCAAATGCGACCTCTGCAAGATACATGATTTGCCAGTCGGGAATAGAAGAGTATTCAGCTACGATTGGTAAGGCCATTAAAATTGCAGCAGAGAAAAGTGAAAAGGCTGTTAACATCTGGCTTGATTGATTTACGATACTCTGTTCACGCTTTTCTTCCAGTCCAAATGAAAATTTACCAAATTCCCGAACATTCTCCATGCGTAACAGAGTGTTGTCTTTTGGCGAATCTTCGTTAACCGGGGGCGTTTCTTTGATTTCTGGTGACATGGTTCAATTACTCCTCATACATGACCTGTGCGTTCTGCACAAGGTCGCGGATATCAAAATTTACACTGGTGGCGGTAAAGTCCGGAGGGTTGCGGAAAGGGCGTTTCAGATAGACCGTGTGGGTGTGGGCACCGTCCACCTCCACAATGGCAAGCAGAAACTCCTCCGGCTTGTTCAGTCCTGTCAGGATCTCGTTTTTGGAGACGGTGACGGTCTGGGCACCCTTGGCGCGTCCCTTCACCTCGATAAACCGCAGGCAGGCTTCGCCGCTGCGCAGCCGGGGCGGAATGGTGGATTCCACATCGTAGCCCACCTTCTGTGCGCTCACATCCCGTGGGAGGTAGCCGAACGCCTGCTCCAACTGCATCACCGCATTCATGGCGGCAAGCTCAATGGCACGCTTGTCACCTTGGCAGAACAATGCAGGCTGCGGAGTTCCCATCAGCTGCCGGAGCAGCCCACCGGGCAGCACCAGCGCACCGCCCACCACCACTGGCGGGGCAGGGGAGATGAGCTTTTCCATTTCCAGCTCTGCAAGCCGCTTCTGCATCCGGGAGGCAAGTTCTTCTGCCCGGCGGGCCGCCATCTGGGAGTTGAGCCGTGCATTGGGTTTGCCGGCGGCTTCCTTCTGCTTCAGGTCTGCCGCCCGGTAGTCCCAGTATTGAATCTCGGCGGTCAGACGTTCCTTTACGGCTTTGGCGGTCTTATCCAGCAGCTTCTGCTTCCGGGCTTTCACCTCGGCAAAATGCTGGGGCAATAGCTGCGCGATGGCATAGCCGCGGGCACGGTTCTCCACATCGTGTTTCAGCCAGTCCTGTGTTTGAATGTAGGGCAGGGCGGCGGTGCGCTCTGCCTCGGTGGGAGCACGGTAATCCAGATAGGGCGCGTAACCGGCGCTGCTGGTGGTGCCATCCTCCTTCAACTCCACAAAGTGAACATGCTGGGAGATGACCCGCTTGGTGCCGCCCGGCAACAGAACGCCATCCTGAATGGCATCTTCAATGTAAAACAGCAGCCGGGGTTCGGTGCTGTCGTCGCTGTCATCTACAAAGATCGTGCCCTGCTTGAGCACCTCGGCGTTGCGCTCCCGCACAAGATCAATGACGGCTTCCAGCAGCGGATGTCCGGGACAAAGCAATTCGGCTGGGATCATGCCCTGCACATTGCAGCGCTCTTTTTCAAAGCACACCCGCTCGTATCGCTGCAACACCGGCTCTCCAAAGCCGATCTGCATATCCCGGCTGCGCACCGCCGCAGGCACAAAGGTGATCTCGTAGCGCCCGGTCTCTCGTGGGCGAATCTTGCCGCCCACAGAGCGGAAGGCTTCCAGAAAGAATGCCTCGATAAAGTGGGGCTGCAGCTTGTGCGCCTCCATCCGCTCCATCTCTTCCCGGATGGCAGAGACTTTTTGAACGTCCATGGTGTCATCGGTCAGTGCGCGCTCATCCAGCAGTTCCCGGAGCTTTTGCTGGTCCAGTGAGTTGTCCACTACCTGTTGCAAACGGGCACGGACGGCAGGGTCGTTGCCGTAGCGGACCGCCTCGATCAGCAGTTCCCGCAGGGGCTTGTTGTCAAAGGTCATCTTGCCCAGAATATCAAACACTTTGCCACCCAGTGCGCCTCGTTCTTCTTCCAGTTTCTGGAACAGCCGCTGGAACACCATGCCCTCACGGGTCTGCGCCGAAACCAGATTCCACAGATGGCACACCTCGGTCTGCCCGATGCGGTGGATGCGGCCAAAACGCTGCTCCAAACGGTTCGGATTCCACGGCAGGTCGTAGTTTATCATTAGGTGCGCTCGTTGCAAGTTGATGCCTTCACCGGCAGCATCGGTGGCAATGAGGATGCGCACCTCCGGGTCCTGCTTGAACAGTTCCTCCACCTTGCGGCGCTCGTCCCGCACCATACCGCCGTGGATGGTCACCACAGCGTCGTCGTGCCCGAACAGGGTACGGATCTTATCGGTCAAATAGCGCAGGGTGTCCCGGTGCTCCGTAAAGATGATGAGTTTTTCCCGCTGCCCATCGGCGGCAAACATTTTGCTGTCGTCCTGCAGCAGCTTGGATAGCTCATCCCACTTGCGGTCCACACCGCTGACCCGCACGGCGTTCGCCATCTGTTCCAGACGTTTCAGGGTGCCGATCTCTGCCTCCATCTCCCGGATGGTGCTGGCGGCAGAAGCCCGGTCCGTGACGTTCTCCTCGGTTTGTTCCAGCTCGTCCGCGCTGAAATCGTCCTCATCAAAATCATCTGCGATGGTAAACTGTGTGCCGGTATCTGGCTTGCCCAGCTTTTCCTCTGCTAGAATGTGCTCCAGACGTTCCCGCCTGCGGTGCAGGGATTGGTAGATGGCTTCCGGCGAGGAGGCAAGCCGCCGCTGCAGGATGGTCAGCGCAAAGCCAACGGTTGCCTTGCGATCGTTGTTCAGGTTCTCTGCCCGGTTGAACTCCTCCTGCACATAGCTGGTGACCTCGGAATAAAGCTGCCCCTCAGCAGGGGAGAGGTCATAGTTGACGGTGTAAGCGCGACGCTCCGGGAACAGCGGTGTGCCGTCAAATTTGAGCAGTTCCTCTTTCACAAGCCGACGCATTACATCCGAAACGTCGATGCTCTGGTTGGAAGAACGGGCCGCACCTTCAAAACGGTCGGGGTCCACCAGCGATAAAAACAGCTGGAAGTCCTCATTTTTGCCGTTGTGCGGGGTAGCAGTCAGCAGCAGAAAGTTGCGGGTGATTTCGGAGAGCAGCCGTCCCAAATTGAACCGTTTCGTGTATTTGATCTCACCGCCCCAGACAGTGGCAGACATTTTGTGCGCTTCATCGCAGACGATCAGGTCCCAATCGGTGATACGGAGCTTTTCCTGCAAGGTTTCGCTGCGCGATAGCTTATCCAGCCTTGCAATACAGAAATTCATCTCGGTAAAGATGTTGCCGCTGACGGCGGATTCAATGCGGTCGTTGGTCAATACCTCAAACCGCAGATGAAATTTGCGGAAAAGTTCGTCCTGCCACTGTTCCGCCAGATTGCCGGGCGTCACGATCAGACAACGCTTCAAATCGCCGCGGGCGATCAACTCCTTGATGAACAGACCGGTCATGATGGTTTTACCGGCACCGGGGTCGTCCGCAAGGATATACCGCAGCGGCAAGCGTGGCAGCATCTCCTGATAAACTGCCGTGATCTGGTGGGGCAGGGGCTGAATAGCCGAAGTGTGGACCGCCAGATAAGGGTCAAACAGGTGTGCCAGATGGATGCGGTACGCTTCGGATACGAGGCGCATCTTATCGGCATCTGCGCCGAAACTCCACGGCAGACTGTCACCCAGCACATCCACGGTCGCCTCATCTCCACGATAGAGGATCTGACTGCCAAGCTGCCCTCGGCTGTTCTTGAATGTAACTTCCAGTGCTGCATTGCCATACCACTGCACCGCAATAACTGTCACAGTTTCCCTTGCCGCAATGCCGTTCAGCTGGCAGCCGACCGCGATCTCCTCCAAATGTGCCATGGAAGCTCCTTTCCGAATTGCCCACTGAGAATCTGTACTTTTTCAAATTGGTTAGAATACATAGAGCATTTTGTGGAAGATGAATGGGATTTGCCTGAACTCCTGCCAGAAATTGTTGCGTTTGCCGGGGCTTCGCGGTATACTGTTACTATATGTAAAAAGCCCTGAGAATCCGAAAAAGTACGCTTTTCCGAATTCTCAGGGTCTTTTATTAAGTGGTATTTTCGAATTTCAAAGCCTTGCTGTAAAAGGTTCCAACGGGGAGATCACAGGCTTGTGCGGCTTGCTTTAAGCTCAACCGTTTGGCACGCCATGCCTTGTGGACTTCATAAAAGTTATCCGGCAAGGGGCGAGGCGGCCTGCCGAATTTCACGCCCCGGGCTTTAGCGGCGGCAATACCTTCTGCCTGCCGCTGCCGGATGTTGGTGCGCTCGTTTTCGGCAACAAAGGAAAGCACCTGCAGAACAATGTCGCTCAGAAAAGTGCCCATCAGGTCTTTGCCACGCCGGGTGTCCAGCAAAGGCATATCCAGCACTACGATGTCGATACCTTTTGTCTGGGTAAGCAGCCGCCACTGCTCCAAAATTTCCGCATAGTTGCGTCCAAGACGGTCGATGCTCTTGATGTAGAGCAGAT
>CAVKCU010000132.1:0-5126 GCA_963654645.1 Clostridiales bacterium
TTGATGCCCTGCCGGATGCGGACAAAGAGTTTTTGGACCAGACGCCGACGGGGGCTGTGGAAAACCTGCTGCATGAGTTGAAAGTTTTGCGGTGGCGGGAAAAGAAGATCATTGAGAAAATCAACGAGTATGAGAAGGTGGAGGACGAGGAAACCCTGTACCTGAACAGCACGATGATGGACATGGAGATGAAAGACACCCCGTTTGCGCGGATACAGAAATTGCAGGAAGCCTTGTACAAGGTGCAGGGGCGGGCCGCAACGATTGCCGCTGCGCTGCGGCAGGCCGAGGAAAACGACAGGCGGTACAAGCTGGAACGGGAACGCCTGGAACTGGCGAGGATGAAAGCCACGGGCGAGGTTGAGGTTGACGACGATGACGCTGTATACGAGCAAGGCGGTGGCCCAGTGGTTGGGGCTGACGGAGAGACGAATACGCCAGATGCGTGATGCCGGGATCATACGGGAGGCAAAGCCGGGGCTGTATGACATGAAGCCGACGGTGCAAGCCTACCTTGCCTATTTGCGGAACAACACGGGAGATTTGAACCAGCAGCGGGCGGAACTGACGAAAACGAAAAAGGAGCTTGCGAAGCTGGAACTGGACGAGCGCAAGGGAGACCTGCACAGAACCGAGGACATCGAACAGGCGCTGACCACGATGCTGATGAACTTCCGCACAAAAATTATGAGTATGCCCGCCAAGCTGGCAAAGACGCTGGCGGGCATGAGTGACAACGCCGAGATATACGATCTTTTGAAAAAAGAGACGGATGAAGCACTGGACGAGTTGAGCGACTACGACACAGCGTTTGCCGTACAGCAGGAGGGCGCAGACGATGGAAGAACTGACGAAGAACCAGAGTAAACGGTGCCGCGCCTGCGCTTTTGGTGAGGTCGTGAATGAAAGCACGGTGTTCTGCCCGTTTGGGCGGTGCGCCGCAAAGAGGTTGCAGCGATATGGCAAAAAGAAAAACCATAGCCGTGCCGCCGCAGACAAGGGCAATGCTGGCGCGGGTGGTGGAAAAGCTGAAACCACCACCGACCATGACGTTGAGCCAGTGGGCGGATAAAGAGCGGCGGTTGAGCCAGGGAGCAAGTGCCCTGCCGGGACGGTGGCGCACGGACAAGGCACCCTACCAGCGCGGCATGATGGACGCGATCAGCGACCCCCATGTGCGCAAGGTAGTTGTGAAAAGCTGTGCGCAGATCGGCAAGACGGACGCACTGGTGCTGAACACCATCGGCTACTACATGAACTATAACCCATCCCCCATCATGGTTTTGCAGCCGACATTGGACATGGGGCAGGGATTCAGCAAGGAAAAACTAAGCCCGATGCTGCGCGACACACCCTGCCTGCGCGGACTGGTGGATAACCGAAGCCGCATGAGCGGCAACACGATTTTGCTGAAAAACTACCCAGGCGGGTATTTGGTCATTGTGGGTGCGAACAGCCCGGCCAGCCTTGCCAGCCGCCCCATCAAGGTGCTGCTGGCGGACGAGATAGACCGCTACCCTGCCAGCGCCGGAACCGAGGGCGACCCGCTATCGCTTGCCGAAAAGCGGCAGACGACATTCTGGGATAAAAAGCAGGTGTTTGTGAGCACGCCGACGCTGGAACAGACGAGCCGCATAAAGGTGGAGTTTGAACACAGCACGCAGGAAGAATTTGAAATCCCCTGCCCAAGCTGCGGACACTACCAACCGCTGGTGTGGGCGAACCTGAAATTTGACCCGGAGAACCCGAAGAACCCGCAGTACGTTTGCGAACGGTGCGGCGTGGCAGACAGTGAGACGCACTGGAAAAAACAGATGATCCGCGGAGAGTGGGTAGCAAAATGCCCCGGCGAAGCGGCGCGGGGATTCCACCTGACAACGCTGTGCTCGAGCTTTTGCAGCTGGGATGAAGTGGTAGAGAAGTTTTTGAAAGCGAAAGAACAGCTGAACGCAGGAGACACGGAGTTGATGAAAACATGGGTCAACACAGAGCTGGGCGAGACGTGGACAGAACAGGGCGAAACCGTGGAGGAAGCAGACCTGTACGGACGGCGCGAAGCCTACAAGGCGGATGTGCCGGACGATGTGGTAGTGCTGACTGCCGGAGTAGATACGCAGGATGACCGCTTTGAAGTGGAGGTCGTGGGCTGGGGAGCCGGAAAGGAAAGCTGGGGCATACGCTACCAGAAGATTTACGGGGACCTTTTGAAGGATACGGTGTGGAAAGACCTTGACGAGTTTTTGAACAGAACGTGGTACAAGGCGGACGGTACGCCGATGAAGATCATAGCGACCTGCATGGACAGCGGCGGACACTTCCCGGATGAAGTGCTGCGGTTCTGCAAGGACAGGTGGCACCGGCGCATCTTTGCCATTAAAGGCCGCGGCGGTACGGATGTGCCCTACCTGAAAAACCCGACGAAGAACAACCGCGTGAAAGCGCCGCTGTTCACGATTGGCGTTGACACCGGCAAGGGCGTTTTGTACCAGCGGTTGAAGGTGAAGATGCCGGGGCCGAACTACTGCCACTTCCCGCAGGGAGAAGCGGCGGGATATGACTACAACTACTTCCGCGGGTTGACAGCGGAAAAGATGGTGGTGCGCTACCGCAAGGGGCGGGCCGTGATCGCATGGGAGCTGAAGGGCGACTACAAGCGAAACGAGCCGTTGGACCTGCGGAACTACGCCACGGCGGCGCTGGAAATCACAAACCCGGTGCTGGAAAGCAGCCCGGTGGCGGGTGAAGCGCAGCGCACCGTGCGGCGCACGGGCCGCAGACAGGTTAGCGGAGGTATTTAAGCTATGGCGGGAATCACGAAGAAAGAGGCGCAGAGGCACCTGGATATATGGCTTGAAGCGGAAGCGCAGATCGCTACCGGGCAGAGCTACCAGATCGGCAGCCGTATGCTGACCCGTGCCGACCTTGCAAGCGTGCGCAAGCAGATCGACTACTGGAACAACAAGGTGATGCAGGCGGAAGCCGTGGAAGAAAACCACGGCAGGAACCGAACCTACCACTTTGTGTACCGGGATATGTAAGGAGGGGCGGACATGAAAGCGAGAGCAAAAGCGGTGCGCCGCTCCCCTGCGCCGAAGCTGACAGCGGTACGCAGGGCGCAGAACACCGGGTACAGCAACTACGGCGCGAACGTGCAGAAGAAATCCATGCGCGGGTGGATGTACTACGGCGGCGACGCCAAGCGGGACATTGAAGATAACATAAACACGCTGCGCCAGCGAAGCCGGGATGCCTACATGGGCGTACCAACAGCCACGGCGGCGCTGAAAACCCTGCGCACCAACACGGTGGCGGCGGGCTTGACCCCCACCCCGCAACTGGACGGTGAATACCTGCGCATGGACGTGGACAGGATCGCCGAATTGCAGGCGGGCATTGTGCGGGAATGGAACCTGTGGGCGAAAAGCCAGATGTGTGACGCGGACGGGCTGGACAACTTTTACCAGCTGCAACAGCTGGCATACTTATCCGCCCAGATGAACGGAGACGCCTTTGCCCTGCTGCAAACCGAGGACGCCCCGGGGATGCCGTACAGCTTGCGGGTACGGCTGATCGAAGCTGACAGAGTATGCAGCCCGAACCTGATGGATGTGCTGACGCCGACGACCATTGACGGGTACAGCGTATACAGGATCGTGCAGGGCGTGGAGACAGACGAGCGCGGCAAGGTTGTGGCCTACTGGATATGCAGCAGGCACCCGCTGGCAGCAGAGATGCAGAACGGCGCAACGACATGGACGCGGGTGCAGGCCCGCGGCGACAAGACGGGGCGGCGGAACGTTTTGCACATTATGCAGCGGGAACGAGCCGGGCAGCTGCGCGGCGTGCCGGTGCTGGCCCCGGTGCTGGAAAGCCTGAAACAGTTGGGGCGGTACAGCGACGCAGAGCTGAACGCAGCGGTCATCACGGCGGCCTACACGATCTTTATCGAAAAAGAAGCAGCCGGAGAAGCACCGCCGCTGGGCGAGATGATCCCGGAGAATCAGTTGATCGACGCAGCCGACCCGACGAGCATTGAGCTGGCCCCCGGCGCGGTGGTGGACCTTGCCCCCGGCGAGAAGATGAACGAGACAAAGCCGAGCAGGCCGAACGCAAACTTTGAAGCGTTCTACCGGGCTGTGACAAAGGAGATCAGCGAAGCGCTGGAAATTCCCATTGAAGTGCTGGAAAAGAATTTCAGCACGAGTTACAGCGCGGCCCGCGGTGCGCTGAATGAGTTCTGGCGCACCTGCGAGATGCAACGCAGTTGGTTTGCGGACAAGTTCTGCCAGCCGATCTACGAAATGTGGCTTGACGAAGCGGTAAGCCGCGGGCGCGTGAAAGCGCCGGGCTATTTTACCGACCCGGCGGTTGCCAGCGCATACAGCGCTTGCAAGTGGAACGGCCCGGCGAGAACAAACCTGAACCCCGTACAGGAAGTGACTGCCGCCGAAAAGCGCATTGCACTGGGCATAAGCACGGCGGAGCAGGAAACCGCACAGATGAGTGGAGGAAGCTACACCGCCAACATCCGGCAGCGGAAGATCGAAGCACAGCAAAAAGCGGAGGTGGACAAGATTGGCAGCGAAGAAACAAACCAAAACAGCCCGGCGGGCCGGTAATCACTTTTGGCAGGTAAAGAACCTGGCCGGGAATGATGCGGAACTGATTTTGTACGGCACCATCAGCGACACAAGCTGGTGG
Source organism: Clostridiales bacterium (assembly GCA_963654645.1). Taxonomy (GTDB): domain Bacteria; phylum Bacillota; class Clostridia; order Oscillospirales; family Ruminococcaceae; genus Faecalibacterium. The sequence goes on from CAVKCU010000132.1 coordinate 4,702, forward strand.
GGCGACGAGATCACACCGCAGCAGTTTATTGACGACATCAAGGGACTTGGCAGCATTGACACGCTGACCGTGCGGATCAACAGCGGCGGCGGCGATGTGTTTGCCGCACAGGCAATCGGCGCACAGATCGACAGCCTGAACAAGGCGGGCACCGAGACGGTATGCCGCATTGACGGGCTGTGCGCGAGTGCCGCGACCATCATTGCCAGCCATTGCAGCAAGGTGGTAGCCAACGGCGACGCGCTGTACATGATCCACCTGCCGAGCGTGTACCTGTTTGATGCCTGCGACGAGAACGACTTGCAGGCATACATGAACGAGTTGAAAGCCGTAAAGGACAGCATTTTGCAGCTGTATGTGAAAAAGACCGGGCAGGACTTGGACGTGCTGACGAACTGGATGGAAGAAACCAGTTGGTTTACCGC
>CAVKCU010000133.1:0-5064 GCA_963654645.1 Clostridiales bacterium
GGTGGGCAGCCGTCAAGGTCTGACCGTCCGTGAAATATTGTTTTTCGTAGCTCATGTTAGCTCCTTCCAAGGATCATCCTGCCCAGCGCCGCAAGGCTCAGCCGGGCAGTGGTCTTGTTTTCCGGTTTCGGCGGATCCGGCTTTTCCGGCGGCTGCGGATCGTTCCACAGTGCCGCCAGACGGTCGCAGCCCGCCATGGCTGCATCATTGCCCGCTGCCAGCGTGCGCAGCACCTCCAGCAGCGCCTGTTTTTGCTCTGCAGAAATGCCGCCTGCACCCAGCAGCCTTACCAGCGCTTCCCACGCGGGGGTAGCCGGGGCAGGCATCGTGCCCTCTGCCGTGCCGCTGTTGGTGCACACCTTGCACCGCACATCGGCGCTAGTCACGGTGCGGCTGCCGTCTGTGCCTTCAAAAGTGATGCAGCCTGCACCGGGCACCGCCGTCACCGCTGCCGGCACATCCAGAACGCCATTCTCCACCAGCGTAGCCGCGCTTGCGCCCGGGGTGTGCCAGTGGGCGCTCACGGTCAGTCCCTTCCACTCACCCCTCTGCTCGATGTGCAGCCGGTAGTTGCCCCGGTTGCCCGCATAGCCCAGCAGCAGCTGCCCGCCGGGCACAGCTGCCGCGCCGTCTTTGTCCAGCCGGATGGTCATCTCGTTCATGCCGCACCATCCTTACACATACTGATAGCCCTCTACATTAAAGGGATACTCAAGGACTGCAGCGCTTGCGTCTAACTGCGGAGCGCCGATGCTCACCGCTCCGCTGGTCGCAAAGCTGACCTTTGTCTGCGCTGCACCTTTTGTGCCGCCCACCACGGCAACCGCCGTACCGCCCCGCGCAATGCGGGTGCTGCCGTACTCCGCAGCAACAGCAACCGGGTCTGTGCCGTTTTGTGCTGCGGGCACCGCCATCCGCACCACAATGTAATTCACCGTGCTCGGCACTGTCATAGTCGTGGAAGATCTTCCCACAACGCCTGTGCCGGTGTATACCAGCCTTCCGTCCATGTCCGTTGTCCTCTCCTTTTGTTCCAGTTTTTCCAGTCTTTCTGCCAGACTAAAGCCCAGCACCGTGTTCAGGTTCTCCTTCGTCACTTCCAGCGTGCCGTCCGCGCGCACGGTCAGCCCCCGTCCGGCCTTTACGCCGCCCAGAACGGCTGCGGTGGCGGGCGGCAGGGTGTATGCCGCGCCGAATTTCCGGTCCGCTTCGGCTTTGGAATAGAACCGTTCATCTGCGCCCAGCTGCAGCAGCGCCGCCGCCTTTTCCTGCGCCGACCAGCCCGCTGCCCCGGCGGCATCGGTCAGCGCCTTTTTTACGCCGTAGGGCAGCAGCGCCGGGGTCAGGGGCGCATAAGCCTCGGTCATGCGGTCCAGCTGTGCCGCCGTAGCGGGCACAGTGGTCAGGGTGGCGTCTGCCCGCACCGCAACGCCGTACTGTCCGTCTGAGCGCACCGCGCCGGGCGTTGCCGCTGTGGGCACGGTCTCGCTGCGCACATAGGGGCGCAGGTCCGGCAGCGGGGTGGTGTCGGTCTGCACCGCGCCGGTGGCACTGTCCACGCTGAGGATGCGCACCACCTCCCCGGGCAGGGGCTGCGCCGGGCTTGGCACCGCTGCCACATCCTGTGCGGTCAGCTGTACCGCGCCGCCCTTGCCGTTCACGCTCAGCACCTGCCCGCCGGCAGGCGCGAAGCTCTCCGCCCGCAGCGCGGCGGCCTCTGCCCGCTTTGCGCATGCATCGGCATCGGTGCGGTCAGCCAGAATTTTGTCCGCAGCCTTTTGCGCCAGCGCCGCCTGTACGGCGGTGTCTGCTGCGCCGTTCTCGGCGCGGCGGGCGCTCTCCGCTGCAGCGCGGGCGCTTTCCAGCACGCGCGCCACAAACTGCTCGTACACCGAGGGCGGCAGCTCCTCACTGCCGCCGTCCGTGGGCAGGGTGGCGTACACATCGTAGCTGCCGGGACGGGTGTAGGCGGTGTAGCCGCCGCTGCCCATAGCGGTCAGCATCCACTGTCCCCGCACACTGCCGGTCAGGCGCCGATCCACCGTCACACTGCCGTCGGCGTCCAGCGGAATGGCAGCCAGCTGCACGCCGTCGCTGCGGCGCAGATACAGCGCCAAGGTGCACTCCGCCCACGCTGCAGGCAGGATGAACTGCAGCCGGTCCACCCCCTCGGCGTTCTGTGCGCCAAGATGCAGCCGGTGCGGGCGGGGCACAAATTCGGTGCCGCCGCACTGCTGTTTGAGGATCTCGATCTCCATGCAAAACCTCCTTTTCTGTTTGCTGCCCCGATTGTACCGCCGGGGACGCAAAACTATCCAGTGTGTACAGAAAATGTGAAATTTTCTATTCTTCGGCATTTTGCTAAACGGGGTTTTGACATCGGAAACGCAGGCTGTTCCGCCCTGCGGAAACAAGGTAATTCCCCTGCAGGTTTTCCATGCAAAACCCGCGATGTGGGGCAGCTTGCTTTGGCTGCAGCGGCGGCGTCTGCGGCCTTAATTACAGGGGTAAAAGCCGGTGCAAATGTTAAAAATCCATGAACAAATCATGCGCAGAAAAAAGGAAAAAATCAGATGGAAACCACCTAAAAACCAAAATATTAAAAAAAACACTGTGAAAATTGCACAAAAAATTACGTTATAAATCTAACAAAGTGCAAAATGCAAATTTGACAGATGCTTTACGGTCTGGTAAAATACCGTTTGTGCAACAAACGTTGCAGCGTTTAAATTCTATCTGGATGAAGTAAAAAGCCGTCCTGCGTACGGCGCGGCATGGGCAGATGCGGCCCGTGCCGGGGCAGTTTTGTGGTCTGCCCGAAACGGATTCCAACCTGTAATACGATGCTTCTTCTTTTACCCAAAGAGAGCATCGTATTTGACTGTGAGGCGCTTATACTCAAAGCCGCCGCAGTCCGGGCGGCCGGGGTGCTGATGCAATACAGACCCGCAGCCGCGCCAAACAAATACGACAAAGAGAGGAGTTGTCTCGTATCGCTTCCGTTAAATTGAAGAAAGCAGTTACTGCCGCAAAGCAGGCAGTATCTCCCCGTGTGCTGGCATTCTGTGTCATGGTGGTATGCCTTGTGGCTACCCTTGGCGTCACCGCTGCAAATCTGCGGCTGACCTACGTCACCGACTCCAATGGTGCACGGCAGGTCCTTGTGACCGATGCCGATGCTTCCCCCGCACAGGTCATGCACCTTTCCGGCATCCGCTCTGAAGAGGGCGATGAAGTCTACTACACCGCGTTCAGCGGCAGTCTTGCCTCCCTGAGCATCGAGCGCGCATTCTCCGTCAGCATCACCGCCGACGGGCAGGAGTATCCGGTCAAGCTGGTGTACGGCACCGTAGCTGATGCGCTGGAGCGCGCCGGTATCACCCTTGAAGGAGACGACTACACCGAGCCGGCGCTGGATCACGTTGTGACCGCCGGCAGCAAGATCGTGGTCCACCGCGTGGACTATGCAGAGCGTGTGGAGACACAGGCTATCCCCTACGATACCCAGTATGTCTACACCAGCCTGTACTTCCGCAACACCGGCCGCACCACCACGGTGCAGCACGGCGCAGCCGGTCAGCAGACCGTGACCACCCGCGACCGCTATGTGGACGGCGAGCTGGAGAACAGCACCGTTGTGGATACCACCACTACTGTGGAACCCACCGACCACGTCATCAAGACCTACGGCGCCGGCGCGCCGGTGTCCCCCCTGACCGGTGCGGACGGCACCACCAACGCCCCCACCTCTTATAGCAAGGTGCTTACCGGCAAGGCCACCGGCTACTATTCCCGTACCGGCAAGGGTTCTTCCGGTCTGGGGCTGGGCTACGGCACCGTGGCTGTGGACCCGGACGTGATCCCCTACGGCACAAAGCTCTACATCACCTCCACCGACGGCAAGTTCGTCTACGGCTACGCTGTAGCCACCGACACCGGCATCGCCGTCCAGAAAGGGCAGATCCTTGTAGACCTGTTCTACGAGACCTACGCCGAAAGCGTCATCAACGGCGCGATTCAGGTCAACGTCTATGTTGTGGACTGAGCCGTAAACAAAACACAATAACCACGCAAAGAGACCGCTGCACAGTTCGTACAGCGGTCTCTTTTGATGTTCAGTAGAAAACTATTTTTATTTCGGGGTCGGGGAAAGTCTGCGGACTTTCCCCGACCCCTTTCCTGTTTTCGCAACACTTTCGCTGGAACCGTTTGGCAAATGAGCAGTTTACACGATGCCAAGCCGCAAATTTTAGATAGTATGCCCACAACATACAGAGAAAGAAAGAAATTTTGTAGTAATTGTATTTGAATTTTGGACAAAAAGTCTTGCAAATCCGGTCAAAACCTTTTAATATAAAAGAGTACAAAGCTGCGGAAGCCGCTCTCGGCTTCCGCACGGGGAGGAGCAGTCTATGAAACCGACCGAGGAAAAGATTCAGAGCAATACATCGGACCTGCCGGTGTACCTGTTCAAGCAGGGCAACAACTGCGAGGCTTACCGCTACTTCGGCGCACATCTGGAAACACGGGTCGGGGAGTCCGGCGTCGTGTTCCGCGTATGGGCACCGCATGCCGCAGCCATCAGCGTTGTGGGCGACTTCAACAGCTGGAAGCCCGGCAGCCATCCCATGCGCAAGGTGGATGGCGACTCCGTGTGGGAATTGTTCATTCCCGGCATGAAGGAATACGATGTTTATAAATATTGCGTGACCACCCGCGCAGGCGACCTTGTCTACAAGGCCGATCCTTACGCCTTCCACGCCGAGACCCGTCCGTCCAACGGCAGCAAGGTCTACGATCTGTCCGGCTTTGCATGGCACGATGCTGCATGGCAGACCGCGCAGAAAAAGGCAGACGTGATCAACGGCCCGATGAATATCTACGAGATGCACGCCGGCAGCTGGAAGCTGAAGGAGGGCGGCAAGCCCTACAACTACTCCGAGCTGGCGGACGAGCTGATCCCGTACATCAAGGATATGGGCTACACCCATGTAGAGCTGCTGCCGGTGATGGAATATCCGTTTGACGGCAGCTGGGGCTATCAGGTCACCGGCTATTTTGCAC
>CAVKCU010000134.1:0-5051 GCA_963654645.1 Clostridiales bacterium
AGTCGAAGCCCAGCATCTTGCCCATGCCGATGCCCATCAGGGAGTAGCCGGAAAAATCGAAGTACAGCTGCAGACTGTAGGCAAGGATGCCCAGCCACACCAGCGGGGTGGAAGCGTTCGCCAGACCCACAAAGGTGGTGGAGGGGCTGTCAGCCACCCCGATGATGTCCGTCCACAGCGCGCCCACGGCGTCCGCCAGCAGCACCTTTTTGGCAAGACCGAAGGTAAACAGAGTCATGCCCTCTTCGATCTGCTTGAGGTTATAGCGGTGCTTGTAGACGTGCAGCTGGTCGGAGACGTCCCGGTACTTGACGATAGGTCCCGCGATGAGCTGCGGGAACATGACCACATAAGCGCCGAAATCAATGATATTGCGCTCGGCTTTTACATCCCGGCGGTAGACGTCGATGGAGTAGGAAAGGGTCTGGAAGGTGTAGAAGCTGATGCCCAGCGGCAAAGTGCCGATGCCCTGGATCTCGGCAAAGGCGGTGCCCAGCAGGGCGTTTGCGCTGCGCAGCACAAAGTTTGCGTACTTGAAGTAGAACAGCATCCCCAAGCTGCCGACGAGCGCCACCAGCAGAAAGAAGCGGCGCAGCGCGAGTTTTGCGTCAAAGTGCTCGATGGCAAGGCCGCTGAGGTAGTTGATGAGGATAAGCGCCACCATGACCGGGAAAAAGCGCACCTCGCCCCAGCAGTAGAACACCAGACTGCACAAAAACAGCACGGTGTTCTTGAGTTTTGCGGGGGCGAGATAGTACAGCGCCAGCGTGATGGGCAAAAAGCGGAACAGGAAGATGATGGTGCTGAAAACCAAGGGGTCAGCCTCCTTTTTTACAAGTTTTGCGGGCAATAACGGTTTCCCCATCCCGGGTGCGGGAGGGCTTTCTACTGAAAAAAGCCGATGCCGCAGATGGCACCGGCTCAGAAGGTCAGATTCAGCTGTTCAGGGCGTTGTCCACAGCACTGTTCAGGTCTGTGGTGCACTCGTTGGAGGCGATCACCATGACCACACGGTCGCCCTTGGAGGAGATGATGGCGTTTTCCACGTTGCTCTGTGCCTGTGCAAACTCGGCGTAGTTGCCGTAGAAGGCCACCTGATCCTGCTTGTAGCTTTCCAGCGCGGTCACCACGTCCTGTGCCTTGCCGGAAGCGGCTTCCACCATCAGCACAAGGCCGGCATCACCGTTGTCGTTGCTCTTCACGCCCTTGTAGGCGGCTACGTCCTCAGCCTTCAGACCAAAGTCGTACTCGATGTTCATGGCAGTGATCTCGAACTGATTGGAGATGGGGTCGGCAGCCAGCAGGCTTTCCACAGCGCTGTCCAGCTCGGCGGTGCCGTTTTCAGCGGTATCCGCCGCCGAAGAGGCAGTGCTGGAAGCCGGTGCAGAGGCAGTGGCGCTGGACACGGAGGACGGCGCGGAAGAAGCGCTGCCGCCGCAGCCGGTCAGGGCAGCAGCCAGCACGGCGCTGACGGCGATCACAGAGAGTTTTGTGCGGTTTATCATAAAATATTCCTTCTTTTGTTGAATTCATTTGTCGGGGTGCGGGGCTGCGCCGCGCACACGGGCAGACTGTATTTATCTTACCATAACAGCAGGTAAATTGCAACGCACCCCGCAAGGTTTTCCGGCAGTTTTCATTGGATTTTAACCGGTCACGGTCTCCCCGGCGGCAATGCGCTGCAAAACGGCGACCGCGTCCTCCAGACACAGACCGCTCTGGTTGAGCAGGGCGGCGTTTTCTGCGCCCACATAGCGCCAGTGCCACGGCTCGTAGGTGATGCCGGTCACGCTTTCGGCTTCCTTGGGGTAGCGCAGGATAAAGCCGTACTGCTCCGCGTTCTCGCACAGCCAACGGAAGGCGGCGGTGTCGGCAAAGCCGGTGTCAAGGGTGGTGTGCTCCGGGCTGTTCAGGTCGGCGGCAAGGCCGCAGTTGTGCTCCGAGCAGCCCGGCGGGTTGACGATGGCAGCCGCCTTTTCCCGGGCGGCGGCTTCGCTCAGCCCCTTGTTGCGGTAGTATTGGGTCTTGTTGTCGTACAGCTTTTTCTGGTAGCTGACGCTGCGGTAGCCGCTCTGCATCCGCACATCCACCCCGTCCTTGGCGGCAGCAGCCTGCATGGAGAGAAAAGCGTTGGCGGCTTCGGTCTGCAAAGTCTTGTTGATGGCGGTAGCCGAGCCGCACTCCTTGGTCTCGACGGGGTAGTCCTCCGGCATCTTGTGGGCGCGGCTGACAAGGATCATGCGGGGGTCGTCCAGCAGCGCCTGTGCCTGTGCGGCGGTAAGGGTGCTCTGCTGCGCGCCGTTCTCGGCAGGCTGCTGCACCGGCGTGTCGGGCGGGGTGCTTGCGGCCTGCACAAGGCTTTCGGCGGGCTGCTCAAGGCTCTCGGCGGGCAGCTCCGGCAGCTGCGGCACAGCAGCCTTGCGGGTGCAGGCGTAGGCAGTGCCGCCCGCCGCAAAGCAGAGCAGCGCCGTCAGGCAGAGCAGACGGCAGGTGTGATGTTTACGGTGATGGGAAGAATGCATAGATCATACCTTCTTTCACAAAAAAAGGATAAGCACCCGCTGCCCCGGGCAGACTATCCGCAAAAGGGGGCGCGGGAAAATGAAGATGACAGCGCAGGAATACGCACGCCGGGTACAAAAGGCGGGGCCGCACTCGCCGCTTTTGGCAGACTGCCTTTGGGCGTTCTGCGTGGGCGGCGGCATCTGTCTGCTGGGCGAAGGGCTGCGGCAGCTGTTTCTGCGGCAGGGCGCGGACGCCGAAGCGGCGGGCACCCTGACCAGCTGCACCCTGATTTTGCTCTCGGCGGTGCTGACCACGCTGGGCTGGTACCAGAAGCTGGCGGCAAGAGCCGGGGCAGGGTCGCTGGTGCCCATCACCGGCTTTGCCAACGCGGTGGTCAGCGCCGCCATCGAGTTCAAGGCCGAGGGGCGGGTGCCGGGCACAGGAGCCAAGATGTTCCTCATCGCCGGGCCGGTCATCGTGTACGGCACGCTGGCGGCGGTGGTGTACGGCGCGGTGCTGTGGCTGCTGGGGGCTTCTGCCTTATAATACGGAACAGCCCCGCCGGATATTGCAGCGCCGCAGCACCAGTATAGCACGTTCCGGGGCATTTTTTGCAGAAAAGGAGAAATTTTTTATGACAGAGCGCCGGGGCGATACCCTGTTGTTCCATACCCCGCCGGTCATTGCCGCACAGGCGGCAGCGGGCGGCAAAAAAGAGAGTGAGGGCCCGCTGGCGGCGGGCTTTGACGAATTGACCACCGACAACTGGCTGGGACAGCGCAGTTGGGAAGCCGCCGAAAAGCAATTACAGCTGCGGGCGGCGCGGCTCTGCCTGCAAAAAGCGGCTTTGCCCGCCGAGCGGGTAGACCTTGCGCTGGCGGGAGACTTACAGGCGCAGTGCACCGCCTCCGGCTACGCGCTGCGGGAGCTGGGCGTGCCCTTTGCGGGGCTGTTCGGGGCGTGCAGCACCATGGCGGAGGCGCTGGCGCTGGGCGCAGCGCTGTGCAGCAGTGGGGCGGCGCAGAATCTGCTGGCGATGACTTCCAGCCATTTCTGCGCGGCAGAGCGTCAGTTCCGCACCCCGCTGAGCTACGGCGCGGTGCGCACCCCCACCGCCCAGTGGACAGCCACAGCCGCCGGGTGCTGTCTGCTGCGCCCGGCAGGGCAGGGGGTAGGCATTGCCGCCGCAACCCTTGGCAGGGTGCAGGACTATAACATCAAGGATATCAACAACATGGGCGCAGCCATGGCACCGGCAGCCGCCGCAACCCTGCTGCAGTATCTTGCCGATACCCGCGCAGAACTGCGGGATTTTGACTGCATCTACACCGGCGACCTTGGGCTGGTGGGCAGTCAGATGCTGCGGGAGCTGCTGGCGGCAGAGGGTCTGCTGCTGAAAAACCACGCAGACTGCGGCTGTCTGCTCTACGATGCCGGGGAGCAGCGGGTAAAAAGCGGCGGTTCGGGTGCGGGCTGCTGCGCTGCCGTGCTCTGCGCGCATATCCTGCCAAAACTTCTGCGCCGGGGCAGCCGCCGGGTGCTGTTCATCGCCACCGGGGCGCTGATGAGCCAGACCACCTTTTTGCAGAAGGAGAGCATCCCGGCGGTGGCGCATTTGGTGGAGCTGACCGCGCCGGAAAAGGAGAACTGAAATGAACTATCTGTGGGCATTTTTAGTAGGCGGCGCCATCTGCGCGGCGGGGCAGCTGTTTATCGACCTGACAAAGCTTACCCCGGCACGCATCCTGACCGGCTATGTGGTGGCGGGGGTGGTGCTCTCGGCGGCGGGGCTGTATGCGCCGCTGGCAGAGTTTGCCGGCGCGGGGGCGAGCGTGCCTCTGCTGGGCTTCGGGCATCTGCTGGCAAAGGGGGTGCGCACCGCTGTGGCAGAAAAGGGCGCCATCGGCATCCTGACCGGCGGGCTGACTGCTGCCTCTGCGGGCATCACCGCAAGCCTTGTCTGCGGCGTGGTGTGCAGCCTTGTGGGCAGGAGCCACGACCAGAACTGAATAATAGGATGTGTTTGCGGCTTGCGGGAAAGTGCTGATTGTCCGCGCTGCTTCGCCATATTTTGCGCCCGGCGGCTGGTAAACTGGGGGCAAAACGGAGGTGAGGCGGATGAAACACAGCGGACAGACCGTATTGTGGGAGCTGTGGGCGGCGCTGTGCCTGTGCACGGCGCTGGTGCTGCCGCCCGGCAGCCCGTGGCTGCACGAGCCGGCACTTTTGTACCCGGGGCTTTCGCTGGCAGTGCTTGTACCCGCAGCGTGGGCGGCATGGTGGGTGGCAGTGCCGCCGCAGCCGTTGCCGCCGGAGCAGCTGCTGGAGCCGGTGCAGCGGCAGAGCCTTGCCGCGCTGTGCGGGACATAACGGCGGAAAAAACAAAAACCCCTGTGCCGGGTACCCGGTACAGAGGTTTTGTTCGTCAATCAAACTGCGCGATCAAGCGTTCTTGTTAGCACGCTTTGCCATACGGCTGATCTTGCGGCTGGCGGTGTTCTTCTTGATGACACCCTTAGCGCGAGCCTTGTCGATCGCGGAAACAG
>CAVKCU010000135.1:0-4983 GCA_963654645.1 Clostridiales bacterium
CATCGGTGTCCATGCCGATGGCAAAGGTGCGGATGGGCTTGCCCAGCTTCTTGGCGGCGATGGAGCACACCAGCGAGGAGTCCAACCCGCCGGAAAGCAGGAAGCCCACAGGTGCATCGGCATCCAGCCGCTTTTCCACACCGGCGATCAGCTTTTCGCGGATGTTCTGCAGGATGGTGGGCATATCGTCCTGCATGGGGGCGGGCACATCGGCAATGTCCTCGTAGCGCACAAAGCGCCCGTCGCAGTAGTAGCTGCCGATGGGGAAGGGACGGATATCATCGCACCAGCCGATGAGGTTGCGCATCTCGGAGGAGAAGGCGATCTTGTGGCTGGACTTGGAGTAGCCGTAGAACAGCGGACGGATGCCGATGGGGTCGCGGGCGGCGATGAGCCGGTCCTTGCGGGAATCGTACATGATCAGCGCAAACTCCGCGTCCATGTGGCGGAACATATCCAGCCCGTACTCGTAGTACAGCGGCAGCAGGATCTCGCAGTCGCAGTCGGAGCAGAACTTGTAGCCCCGGCGCTTCAGAATTTCTTTTTCGAACCGGAAGCCGTACAGCTCGCCGTTGCACACCACGCAGTCCGCGCCCCGGTAAAAGGGCTGCATCCCCTCCGGGGTCAGTCCCATGATGGCAAGCCGCCCAAAGCCCATCAGACCGTAGGGACCCTCCACCACCCGCTGGTCGTCCGGTCCGCGGTCCACGGTGCGCAGCAGATACTCCTTGAATTTTTCGGCACTCAGGTCGTGCCCCGTATAACCCATAACACAACACATACTTCTTACCCCTCTTGTAAAAACGATAAAATAAAAATACGGCAGCACATCCATCCCATAGTCCTAGGACGAATATGCTGCCGTATCCGTGGTGCCACCTAAATTACCGGCATACGCAATACGCCGGTCACTTTTGTGCGCTCTCCCCGTTGAAAGCACTGCCGCGATAACGAGCGGCGCACGTCTGCCCCTACTGCTGCACACGCAGGTTCAGGGAGCGGCTCACGGGTGTTCTTCGGGCTTCGTTTTCTGCGCGGTTTCCAGCATTCCGCACTCTCTGTAAGAAAAACCTGAGGCCTTACTTTTCCCGGTCAAGGCTTTTATTGTTTGCATTGTATCACGGGTTTTTGTCCGTGTCAACACAGCAGGCGCATTTTTTTGCAGGCTGTTCTTCAGCTGCGGACGGTGCCGCGTTCTGCGCGCAATGACGGCACAGCCCGTACAGCACGCTGCCCTCGCATTGCAGGGTAAAACCGTGCTCTGCCATCAGGTGGGCGCGCACCTCGTCCATAAAATGGCAGTCCAGATGATAGATGCGTCCGCACTGCACGCACTTGAGGTGCAGGTGCTCCCGGCAGTGGCGTCCCTCGTCCACATACTGGAACACTGCCCGCTCGCCCTTGTCAGCTACATATTTCATAATGCGCTGCTCGCCCGCCAGCTTGTCCAGATAGCGGTACACGGTGGTGGGGTTGGGGCTTGCGCCCTGCTCCTCCAGATGCTCCAGAATATTGGAGGCGCTTACCGCATGCTGGCGGTTGTTGATGAGATAGTCTAAGATGAGCTGCCGGGTGCGGGTGTTGTAGCCATCGCTTCGTGCCATGAGAGATTCGGTCCTTTCCGGTGTAGATGTGTTGTTTTTCAGCCCTATTGTAGCACAGTTTGCACTTGGATGCAAAAGAAGCAGGAAAAAAGTCTGTCTGTTTGGCGACAAGCACAAAAACCATTGTAAAAAGTAGCAAAATTGGGACGCGATCTTTGTGTAAAACGGAAAACACGCCAAAGTTAAGCAAAAAGTCTTGTAAAAAATGCCCTAATGTGAAATAATATATTAGATAAAGTGGTTGGATTGCAGCCGGGATACAAGCTGGCTGAGCATGGAGAAGAAAAAGCCGGCAGCGGAGGGTTTGCGCTGCCGGTCCGGACGTTTTAAGAAGAATAGGAGAGTCCGCTTATGAAAGAGCAGGAAGCACAGGCAAAACTCAGCCTGAAGCTGCAGGCGTACCAGTATCTCAAGACCAAGATCCTGAACTGCGAATACCGCCCCAACGAGTTTTTGAACGAGCAGAAACTCTGCGCCGAGATGGGCAACATCAGCCGCACCCCCATGCGGGACGCGCTGGGGCGTCTGGAGCAGGAGGGACTGATCACCATTCTGCCCAAAAAGGGACTGATGGTCTCCGGCATCACCGAAGAGGACGTGCACAGTATGTTTGAAATGCGTCTGCTGGTGGAGCCATACGCTCTGCGTACTTACGGCAATGCCATCCCCCGCGAGCAGCTGGAGGCATACGCGGAGCTGATGCACCACAGCGAGCGCATCGAGGACTTCTGCGAGTCGGACGACGACTTCCACGAGCTGCTGATGAGCACCCTGCCCAACAAATATCTGCGCTCCGCCTATGACCGCATCACCGGCCTGAACACCCGCTTCCGCATCATGACCGGCAAGGTGAGCATGATCAATCAGGAGCAGACCTGTGAGGAGCATCTGCAAATTCTGGACGCTGCCCTGTCTGACAACTGGGACGGTGCAGCCATGGCGCTGCAGCACCATCTGGAGCTGGCACGCGATAAAGCCGAGGGCGTCATCAAGGTCATCCGCCTGTGGTAAAGGAATAAAAGTGAAAAGGTCTGCTGCACCGATACGGTGCAGCAGACCTTTTGCTTTTCGCAAGAAGAGGTGCAGTTTTATTTCTCCACCTTGCTGAGCAAGATGCGGTCGTTATCCAGGTTTTTGCCCGCGTTCTCGCGGAACTTTTCCAGCAAGTCATCCACGGTCATCCTGCTGCGCTCTGCGCCCTTTACGTCAAACACGATGCGCCCGGCGTCCATCATCAGGGTGCGGTTGCCCAGCTCCAGCGCCTGATGCATATTGTGGGTCACCATCAGGCAGGTGATCTTTTTCTCGGCTACGATGCTCTTGGTCAGCGCCAGCACCTTTTCGGCGGTGGCGGGGTCCAGCGCGGCGGTGTGCTCGTCCAGCAGCAGCAGCTTGGGGGTGACAAGGGTAGCCATAAGCAGGGTAAGCGCCTGCCGCTGCCCGCCGGAGAGCAGCCCTACCGGCTGCTTCATGCGGTCCTCCAGACCCATGTCCAGCAAAGACAGCTTTTCGCGGAAAAGCGCCTTATCCTTGCGGGAAATGCGGGAGAAGATGGCATTGGGCGCAGTGCCTGCCCGCAGGTAAGCCAGCGCCAGATTTTCCTCAATGGTCATGTTGGGCGCGGTGCCCTTGAGCGGGTCTTGGAACAGATGCCCGATGACCTTGCTGCGCTGGTGCTCCGGCGCAAAGGTGATGTCCTGCCCGCCCAGCAGAATGCTGCCCTCGTCGGCGATAAAGCCGCCGGTAATGGCGTTGAACAGGGTGGATTTGCCCGCGCCGTTGGAGCCTACGATGGTGGCAAAATCTCCGGCTTCCATCTGCAGGCTCACTCCGGCAAGCGCCACCTTTTCGTTGACGGTGCCGGGGTTAAAGGTCTTGTGCAGGTCGTTCAGCTGCAGCATTTCCATTTTACTGTCCCTCCCTGTTGGTCACGGTGCGGCGGACACGGGCGGCGTGCCGGCGCTTTTCAAAGGCGAAGTGCTCCCGGATGGCGGGCATGGAGATGGCTACTGCCACAATGATGGCGGAAACCAGCTTCATGGCGGCGGCGGGCACGTTGAACCGCAGCGCCACCGCCACGATAAAGCGGTACAAACAGCTGCCGAACACCACGCCGAGGATGCGGCGCAGCATGGTGCGCTTGCCCACCAGCGTCTCGCCGATGATGAGAGAAGCCAGTGCAATGGTCACCATACCGGTACCCACGTTGATATCACAGCTTTTCTGGTACTGCGCCAGCAGCCCGCCGGACAGCGCACACAGCGCACCGGACACGCACAGACCCACCGTGATGGTAAAGGCGGGGTTGATGCTGGAAGCCCGCACCATGGCGGCGTTATCGCCGGTAGCACGGATGGAAAGCCCCAGCCGCGTGCCAAGAAAGCCCAGCATCGCCGCGCAGGCAATGGCAATAATGACTGCCGCCAGCGCCAGCTTGTACCAGCTGCCCAGAAAGCCCAGCGAGGTCTTTGCCATGGAGAAGATGGTGGGGGTCTTGACCAGCGACATGGTGGAGGAGAAGCCCATCACCGCCAGATTGATGGTGTACAGGCCGGTGTTGACGATGATACCGGCCATGATGCTTTCCACCCCGAGCCTTGTCTGCAAAAAGGCGGTGACAAAGCCGGAGCACACCCCCGCAGCCATGGCTGCCGCCAGTGCAAGGATGGGGTGACCGGTCAGCGCCACCTGACAGGCTACCGCGCAGCCCAGCGTAAAGCAGCCGTCGGTGGAGAGGTCGGCAATGTTCAGGATGGAGTAGCTCAGAAACAGTGCCAACGCCACCAGTCCGTAGATGCAGCCCAGCTCCAGCGCTGTCTGCAAAACGTTAAGGGAAAAGATACTCGCCAGCATGGTGTATGCTCCTTTTATGTTTTTTGAGTGGACGATGCGGAAGAATTATTTATAGCTCCGCTATGTCATTTTCACGGGAGGGGGAACGCTTTCCCCAGAACCGCCAAAGGCTCTCCCTTGCGGGAGAGCCGGAAAAGCCGTCAGGCTTTGACAGAGCGGGGCATTCAGGAGAAGTTCTCGGCGGTGGTCACCTCGGTGATCTCGGTGCAGTAGGGCTTGAAGGCTTCCTTCAGAGCAGCCAGATCCAAGCCCAGCGCTGCGGCGGTCTCGGTGTTGATGGTGACGATGCCGTTATCAAAGGTCTGGTAGGGCAGGTCTGCGGGGGTCTTGCCGTCGCACAGCAGCTGGCTGACCATATTGGCGGTAGCTTCGCCCAGCTGGACGTAATCTACGCCGTAGCCCACCAGTGCACCGTTCAGCGCAAAGCTGTCGGCACCGGTGTAGTGCTGCACACCGGCCTCGATGAAGCTTTCGTAGATGGACAGCTCGGCGGTCATGATGGTGTTGTCGGTGGGGGTGAACACGG
>CAVKCU010000136.1:0-4956 GCA_963654645.1 Clostridiales bacterium
ACCACGCCCGCAGCGGCAAAAACGCCAATGCGGCGGTGGTGGTCAGCGTGGGCGGGGCAGATTTTGCCAACGACCCCCGCCGCGCCATCGCCTTCCAGCGGGAGCTGGAAGCAAAAGCCTACGCTGCCGGTCGTGCCGCCGGGGCCTACGCCGCCCCGGCAGAGAACGTGCAAAGCTTTCTGGAAGGGCGCGGGCAGCTGCATATCGGCAGCGTGCAGCCCACCTACGACCGCGGCGTGACTGCCGCAGACCTGGGCGCACTGCTGCCCGGGGAACTGGCAGACACCCTGCGGGCGGGTCTGCGCGCCTACGAGCGCAAGATCGCGGGCTATACCGCGTCGGACGCCATCCTTACCGGCCTTGAGACCCGCACCAGCAGCCCGGTGCGGCTCAAGCGGGAAGAAGATCTTGTGTGCACCCAGCTGGCGGGGCTTTACCCCTGCGGCGAGGGTGCGGGATATGCGGGCGGCATTATGAGCGCCGCCGTGGATGGCCTGCGGGTGGCCCGCGCCATCATCAGCCGGTATGCACCGGCAGAAGGGTGAGAAAATTTTGATGTACGATCGTGAAAACGATAACCGAAATAACGAAGGCCGGCAGGTGCAGCAGGAGCTGGAAGACCAGCTGCGCGCCTTTGGCGACACCATGACCGATGCCTTTGCCCACGGCTTTGAGGGCAGGGGTATGGATATTGGCGACCGGGCGTGGGATGTGGGCAAAGCCGCTGTCCATGCAGCCAACTACGGCATCGGGGAGGCGGCAAAAGCCTTTCGGGGACGGGATAATTCTGCCGACGGCAGTGCCGGGCAGCCCTTCCGCGCGGAAGATGCCGCCGGGATGCCCGGCTGGTTCCGGCAGATCTTTGCAAAGCCGGAGCCGACCCCGGTGGAAAACATCCGTATCAGCGCCAAAAAACGGTACAGCGCAGGCTGCACCCTGCTGGCGGTGGGCATCACGTTCGCCGTGATCTTCGGGCTGGGGACGCTGGGCTGCCTCATTGGGCTGGGCGTTATTTCGCCGACGGCTCTGGGCGATGTTGTGGTGTCGACTGCTGAGGGCGGCGGCATTCTGATGACGGGCACGGACTACGTTATGAACACCGCCTACAATGCGCTGGGCATCGTCGGCAGCGTGCTGGGTCTTACCACGGCGGGCTTTGGCTGGATGACGGCCTGTGGTGCGGCCCGGATGAAGGCAGGGAAGCAGCTGGGGCAGTTCGCCGACCTTGCGGACACCACCGACTACCACAAGGGTCTTTCGGTTCGGATGCTGGCCGACCTCGTCCACCAGAACCGGAAAAAAATGCTGAAGAAGCTGCAAAAATACATCCGCAAAGGCTGGCTGAACGCATGGCTGGACGATGAGACCGAAACGCTCTACCTGACGGCAGAGGACTACCGCGCCGCCAAGGAGAAAGCCGCCGCTGCCGCCGCGCAGCCGCAGCCGGAGCCGGAAAAGGCGGAAACCGGCGATGCTCCGCTCAATCTGGATACCGTCCGCCGCTTTGCCGCCGTGCTGGAAAAGGAGCAGCAGCTCATGCAGGACGCACAGGCGCGGGAAGAGCTGGCGAAGATGCACAAGACCACTACCGCCATCTGCGACTGGCTGGAGGCACACCCGGAAAGCCAGCCCAAGACCCGCCGCTTTGCGGAATATTATATCCCCACCACCCTCAAGCTGCTGCACACCTACAACGATGTGCAGGGGCAGCAGGGCGAAAACGCCGAGACCATCCGCCGGGATATCGCAGGCATCCTGCATACCTTGAATCAGGCGTATGAGAACCTGTATAACAATCTGCTTTCGGACGTAGCCATGGATATTTCTTCCGAGATCGCCGCTTTGCAGGGAATGCTGGCCAACGACGGCCTGACCGGGAGGGAATTTGAATGACCTACCGCGCCTGGGAACAAAAACCGCTGGACCGCACCGCTGTGCGGGAGCTGACCGCCGCCCTTGCCGAGCAGGCAGCGGCGCAGCTGGAAGAGCAGGCCATGGACGAAGCGCCGTGGTCAGACGAAAAATATAAGGCTGTGCTGGCGGCGCAGCAAAAGGAAAACGCCCTGTTGGCGGGCATCCTTGCCGCCCGGGGCATCACCGATCCCGCCGAAGCGCTAACCTTGCTGGCAGGGGAGGAGGAGCTTTCCGACCCCGCACTGCTGACGGACATGGACGCCGCCTGTCAGCGCATCTGGCAGGCCATTGATAACGGCGAGACCATCGCCGTGTTCGGCGATTACGATGTGGACGGTGTGACTGCCACCGCTCTGCTGTACCAGCACCTCAAGGGCATGGGCGCTACCGTCAAGTGTATGCTGCCCAGCCGCGAGGGGGACGGCTACGGTCTTTCTAAAAATGCCATCCAGTCCATGCACAACAAGGGCTGCACCCTCATCGTGACGGTGGATAACGGCATCTCTGCCGTGGAGGAAGCCGACTTTGCAGCTTCGCTGGGCATGGATCTGATCATTACCGACCACCATCTGCCGCCGGAGACCCTGCCCAAGGCGGTGGCTGTGGTGGACCCCCGCCGGGAGGACGACCACAGCCCCTTCAAGGGTCTGTGCGGCGCGGGCGTAGCCTTCAAGCTCTGCGCCGCGCTGGACGGCTGCCCGCCGGAGGAGATGCTGGATTACTGCGGCGACCTTGCCGCCGTGGGCACCGTGGCGGACGTGATGCCGCTGGTGGGGGAGAACCGCACCCTTGTCAAAGCCGGTCTGCGGCAGCTGCAGCAGACCGACCGCCCCGGCTTTGGGGCACTTTTAGAGGAAGTCGGCCTTGCGGGCAAGCCCATCACCGCCGAGAATATCAGCTACGCCATCGCGCCCCGCATCAACGCGGCAGGCCGCATGGATAACGCCGTTACCGCTTTGCAGCTGGTGCTCTGCGAGGAGCCGGACAGGGCGGAGGAACTGGCGCACAAACTGAACGAGATCAACGCCCAACGGCAGGAGACCGAGCAGCAGATCTTCAAAGCCGCCGAGGAACTATTGGAGCAGCAGCCCGAGCGGCTGGATGACCGCATCATCCTGCTGTGGGGGCGGGACTGGCACCCCGGTGTCATCGGCATCGTGGCGTCCCGGCTGGTGGAACGCACCGGACGCCCGGTCATCGTGGTCACCATTGATGAGCACGGCGAGGGCAAGGGCAGCGGGCGCAGCGTGCAGGGCTTTAACCTGCACGCCTGCATCGGCTCTTGCGCCGACCTTCTGGTGCGCTACGGCGGTCACGCCATGGCAGCGGGTCTTTCCGTCCGGGAGGAAAACCTGCCCGCGCTGCGCCGCCGCCTGAACGAATGGGCAGCCCGGGAGTGCCCGGTGCTGCACACCCCGCCCCTTACCTGTGATGTAGCCATCCATTTGGACCGCATCACGGTGGAAAGCGTGCGGCACTTAGAGCAGCTGGCACCCTACGGGGCGGAGAACCCCACCCCGGTGTTCCTGCTGCAAAGCGCCGTGGTGGACGGTGTATACCCGGTATCGGAGGGGCGGCACAGCCGCCTGCGGCTGCGGCAGGGCAATAGTTGCCTGTACGCCGTCTGGTTCGGGATGCCCGCCGAGCAGCTGCCCTACGCACTGGGCGATGTGGTGGACGCGGCGCTGAACCTTTCGGTCTACGAGTCCGCCCGGGGCGCGCAGCTCTCTGGACGTATCATCGACCTGCACCCGGCGGGGCTGGGCGCAGAGCTGGCGCGGCAGGCTGCACTGGTGCAGGCGCTGCGCCGGGGCACCCCCCTGACCGAAGAACAAAAGAAACAGATCGCCCCCGCCCGCACGGATATCATTGCCGTGTACCGGGAACTGCAGTCCCGCCGCTGGCACGCCGAGGACTTGCAGCCCCTGTGCGCAAAGCTGGGCGAGGAGCAGACCGGCAAAACGCTGGTGGCAGTTGCCGCCTTAGAGCAGGTGGGGCTGATCGCCGCAGCGGAAAAAGGCGGGGCAAAGTTCTGGGAGCTGGTGCCGACAGCAGGCAAAAAGAACCTTGCCGATGCCCCCATCCTGAAATGTCTGGAGGAACTATAAATGCCTGAGGGAAAGAAAAATACTGCCCCGGTCCCATCTCCGGTACGGGACGAGGACGGCTACTCTGCCAAGACCCATCTGCACCAGCCGGTGCAGGAGACCGCCACCGTAGCCGCTACGGCGCTGCTGGCAGACGCACCGGAGGGGGCGCTGCCCTCTGAGGTGCGCCCGGAGATCGTAACGTGGGAAAAGCTGTGCGGGGCCATTCAGGCCAGCGGCAAGGCCTACAATATGGAGATGATCCAAAAAGCCTACGAGCTGGCGAATAACGCCCACAACGGCGTGTGCCGCCGCAGCGGCGAGCCCTATATCTGCCACCCGCTGGCAGTCGCCCGGCTGGTACTGGATCTGGGTATGGACTCCGAGAGCATCGCCGCCGCCCTGCTGCATGACGTAGTGGAAGATACCCCCGCCACGCTGGACGACCTGAAAGCCGCCTTTGGCGAGGAAGTGGCGCTGCTGGTGGACGGCGTGACCAAGCTGACCAAGATCCAGTTCTCCAATATCGAGGAGCTGCAGGCCGAGAACCTGCGCAAGATGCTGCTGGCTATGAGCCGGGATGTCCGCGTGATGATCATCAAGCTGTGCGACCGACTGCACAATATGCGCACCGGCGACGCATGGCCGGAGCAGAAACGCCGCGATAAGGCCCGCGAGACCATGGAGGTGTACGCCCCCATCGCCAACCGCCTTGGCATTTTGAACGTCAAGGAGGAGCTGGAGGACCGCAGCCTGCATTATCTGGACCCCGTGGGCTATGCCGAGATCAGCCGGATGCTCAGCGAGCGCTCCGGTGAGGAATTCCTCATCAAGGTATCCGGCGTCATCGAGCGCCGTCTGGTGGAAAGCGGCATCGAGGGTGCCACCATCAAGCGCCGGGTCAAGAGCATCTACGGCATCTACCGCAAGACCATCATGCAGAACAAGTCCTTTG
>CAVKCU010000137.1:0-4900 GCA_963654645.1 Clostridiales bacterium
AGCAGATGGAGCGGGCGCGGGTGTTCATCCCGTCCAGCGTGTTCGATAACCCTGCCCTGCTGGCGAACGACCCGGGGTATCTGGCAAGCCTTGCCAGTCTGCCGGAGGCAGAAAAGCAGGCGCTGCTCTACGGCAGCTGGGACAGTTTTTCCGGGCAGGTGTTCACCGAATGGCGCAACGACCCGGCGCATTATCAGGATCAGCGCTGGACCCACGTCATTGCACCCTTTGCCATCCCAAAGCACTGGCCCATCTGGCGCGGGTACGACTTTGGCTTTTCCAAGCCCTTCTCGGTGGGGTGGTATGCGGTGGACGAGGAAGGGCGGCTGTACCGCATCAAGGAGCTGTACGGCTGCACAGGCCGCCCCAACGAGGGGCTGCGCATCGACCCGGTGGAGCAGGCAAAGCGCATCCGGGATGCCGAGCAGAACGACCCGCTGCTGCGGGGCAGGGTGATCCATGGAGTGGCGGACCCCGCCATCTTCAACGAGAGTCAGGGCGAGAGCATTGCAGCCATGATGGAGCGCAGCCCGTATTTTCTGCGCTGGCAGCCCGGGGACCACACCCGGCTGGCGGGCAAGATGCAGTTCCACTACCGGCTGCGGTTCGCGCCGGACGGACGGCCGATGCTGCAGGTGTTCAGCAGCTGCAAGCACTTCATCCGCACCCTGCCGAACCTTGTGTACGACGAGAGCAATGTGGAGGATATCGACACCCGGCAGGAGGACCACATCTACGACGAGTGCCGCTATGTGCTGATGGAGCATCCCATCAGCCCGCCTGAAGCTTCTGCTGCGCCGCCAAGACCGGACGACCCGTTGGAACTGCACCGGCAGGCGCGGTTCTACCGCATCTGAAAAGACAGGAGAGAAAGGAAAGACTATGGAAGATACAAGAGCAGAAGCCCTGCCCATCGGCGCGGCAGAGGCGGCGGCTGCGCTGCAGACGCTGCAGCGCTACAAGGCGGGCAAAGCGGCGCTGGACAAGCGCCTGATCGATAACGAATTGTGGTTCCGCATGGGACACTGGAAAAACTACCGCGACCCGCTGATGCCCGGCAAGGCGCAGCCCTCCAGCGGGTGGCTGTTCAACAGCATCGCCAACAAGCACGCGGATGCCATGGATAACTACCCCGAGCCCATGGTGCTGCCCCGGGCGGCAGACGATCAGGCTACGGCGCAGGCGCTTTCCAGCGTGCTGCCGGTGGTGCTGGAACAGGCAGATTACGAGCAGGTGTACAGCGATGTCTGGTGGCGCAAGCTCAAGCAGGGCACCGGCGTTACCGGCATCTTCTGGGACCCGGCGGCGCGCGGCGGGCTGGGCGATATTGCGGTGCGCAGCGTCAACCTGCTCATGCTCTATTGGGAGCCCGGCGTGCAGGATATTCAGGACTCGCCGGATCTGTTCCACCTCAGCCTTGAGGACACCGCCCGGCTGACCGCGCAGTATCCGCAGCTGGCAGGGCACGCTGCCGGTGTGGTGGACGTGCCCCGGTACATCCACGAGGACGGTCAGACCACTGCCAACAAGAGCGTGGTGGTGGACTGGTACTATAAGCGCCCGGATGAGAGCGGAAAATTGCGGCTGCACTACTGCAAGCTGTGCAACGGCGTGGTGCTGTATGCCAGCCAGAACGACCCGGCGCTGGCGGCGCGCGGATTGTACGACCACGGCAAGTACCCCTTTGTGTTCGACCCGCTGTTCGTGGAAGAGGATTCCCCCGCCGGGTTCGGCTACATCGACGTGATGAAAGACTGCCAGAACGCCATTGACCGGATGAACCACGCCATGGACGAGAACGTGCTGCTGGCGTCCCGCCAGCGGTATGTACTCAGCGACACCGCCGGGGTGAACGAGGAAGAGCTTGCCGACCTGAGCCGGGACATCGTGCATGTTGTGGGTCGCCTGAACGAGGACAGTTTCCGTCCGCTGCAGACGGCGGGTCTGCAGGGCAACAGTCTGAGCTACCGCAACAGCCGCATCGAGGAGCTGAAGGAGATCAGCGGCAACCGCGACCTGACGCAGGGCGGCACCACCGGCGGCGTGACCGCCGCCAGCGCCATCGCTGCCCTGCAGGAGGCGGGCAGCAAGCTGAGCCGGGATATGCTCAAGAGCGCCTACCGCGCCTTTGCAAGGCAGTGCTATCTCATCATTGAGCTGATGCGGCAGTTCTACGACGAGCAGCGGGTGTTCCGCATCACCGGGCAGCGCGGAGAGAGCGAGTTCGTGCCCTTCTCGGCGCAGGGGCTGCGTGCAAAGCCCGTGCCCGCCGTGGGCGGTGTGGAACTGGGCAGCCGGGAGCCTGTCTTTGACATCGTGGTCAGCGCCGCCAAAAAGAGCACCTTCAGCCGCTTGTCTCAGAACGAGACCGCCAAGGAGTGCTATAAGCTGGGCTTCTTTGACCCCGCCAACGCGGACGCTGCCCTTGCGGCGCTGGAAATGATGGACTTTGAAGGGGTGGAAAAGGTGCGTGCCCGGGTGCGGCAGAACGGCACGCTGGCGCAGCAGCTGGTGCAGCTGCAGGGACAGATGGCAAGACTGTCTGCTGCTCTTGCCCAGCAGCCCGGCGATACGCAAAAGGCGCAGGACACTGCCGGTCTGACGGCACAGCTGCCGGTGGCGGCGGCTGCCCGCGCCATGAACTGGAACGGAAAGGAGGTGAAGTGAGATGATCAAGGTATGTTACAGCGAGCTGGACGGCCCCGAGGGGCTGAGCCTGCGGCTGGAAGCCGCCGGTCACGCGGGCTACGCGCCCGCCGGGCAGGATATCGTATGCGCTGGTGCAAGCACCCTGATGCAGGCGCTGGTGTACCTGCTGGCAGGGGAGGAGAACGCCCGCAGCGATGCTTGGGACGAGCCGGAGGGTCCGCGCCTTGCCGTGGCGGCACAGGCGCCGGTAGCGCCGTGGGTGCAGGGTGCGTTTGAGCTGGCAAAGGCGGGGTTTACCCTGCTGGCAGAGCGCTACCCGGACAATCTGCGCTTTGCGGATGTGAGCCGCAGCGGACAGCAGAGCATGATGGACCTGCAGCTGTTTGCGGAGGGAGAAGCCGCACCCGCGCTGAGCCCGGAGCAGAGCCGGCAGGCGGTGGCTGCGGGCACGCTGAAGCCGGAAGCCCCCGCCGCGCAGCCGGAAACGCCCCGGCAGACCCCGGCAGAGCCGGAGCCGCAGCCGGAACGCCCCGCACAGCCGGAGCGCCCGGTGCTGCCGCCCCTGCCGCTGCCGGTGGAAAACACGGTGCGCAGCCTGCACGCCCGCTGGGCGGCAGAGGAAGCCGCCATGCGCTGCAGCCAGCCGGGTTTTAACCTGAAGGCAGAGCTGAAGAACCCGGAGATGCGCCGCCTGATGCAGCTGCCCGGCATGCGGGTGCAGGACGCCTACCGCCTTGCCCACTACGAGGATGCCCTGCGCACCACGGCACAGACCGTGGAGCAGGGCGTGGTGGAGCGGGTGCAGCAGCGCGCCGCGCGTCCGCTGGAAAACGGCCTACGCCCCGGCGCAGCCGCTGCGGTACGACCGGACGTAGCCGCCATGACCCGCGCCCAGCGGGAGGCCCTGGAGCGCCGTGTGCTGCACGGTGCACAGATCGAACTTTAACCCGACAGGAGAAAGGAAAAAAGCATGATGAATTTTAACATCCAGCTGTTTGCGGACGCGCAGACCAACACCACCGGCACCATGTCGGTGGAGATGAAGACCTTTTACGAGAAGCGACTGATCGATCAGGCAGAGCCGCGCCTTGTGCACGACCAGTTTGCGGATTACTACCCCGTGCCCCAGAACGGCGGCAAGACCATCGAATTCCGCAAGTACGACAGCCTGCCCAAGGCCAGCACCCCGCTGACCGAGGGCGTTACCCCCAACGGTCAGGCGCTGAACGTGACCAGCATCACCAGCGACCTGCACCAGTACGGCGGCTGGACCCCGCTGACCGATGTTTTGCAGATGACCGCCATCGACAACAACGTGGTGCAGGCCACCCGCGTGCTGGCAAGTCAGGCGGGCCGCACCATGGACAGCATCACCCGCGATGTGCTGGCGGGCGGCACCAATGTCATCTACGCCCCCAAGCTGGGCGCAGACGGCACCGAGACTGCCGTTACCAGCCGCAAGGCGCTGGACAAGAGCTGCACCCTGACCCCGAAGCTCTTCTTTCAGGCGGCAGCGCAGCTGGGCGCAATGAACGCCGACCCCATCGGCGACAGCTACGTTGCCATTATCCACCCCTATGCGGCCTACGACCTCAAGACCTGCAAGGAGTTCATGGAGGTGCACAAGTACGCCGACCCCGACACCATGTTCCGCGGCGAGATCGGCAAGCTGGGCAACATCCGCTTTATCGAGACCAGCGAGGCCAAGATCTGGAAGGATGATACCTGCCCGGCGGGTCTGGCAGTGTTCGGCACGCTGGTGCTGGGTGCCCACGCCTACGGCGTGACCGAGCTGGAGGGCGGCGGCCTGGAGCACATCGTCAAGCAGCTGGGCTACGGCGACGACCCGCTGAACCAGCGCGCCTCTGTGGGCTGGAAGGGCATGCGCGCCGCCGAGCGTCTGGTGGAGCAGTACATGGTGCGCATCGAGAGCGTGTCCAGCTACTCTGCCACCGCTGCCGCCAACTAAGGAGGTGCCCATGGCTGAAAAGAACGTGCGCATCCGGCTGTTCAAGGACAACAGCCGCTACAAGGGCGACCTGTTCGTCAGCGTCAACGGCGTGAACTATAAGATCCGCCGGGGCGTGGAGGTAGAGGTGCCGCCCGCTGTAGCTGAGGTGCTGGAGCACAGCCAGCGTCAGGACGAGCTGACCGCTGCCCGCATTGCCGCTGCGGAGAACGCGGCGCAGTAAAACAAACGCTGCCCGGCTGGGAGAAATGCCCCCGGCCGGGCTTTTTATAAAAAGGATGT
>CAVKCU010000138.1:0-4900 GCA_963654645.1 Clostridiales bacterium
CCAACATGATCAAGATCCACATGGTGGGCAACTGTCTGGCTACCGGCGTGGGCGTCGGCCCCGAGAACAACGATGTTGCCAGCGGCAAGGCCTGCGTCTGCCGCACCATGGACGAGGTGCGCGCCAAGTTCAAGCCCGGCATGGTGCTGGTGGTGCCCTCTACCAGCAACGAGATGCTGAGCTTTGTGCGCGACGCCGCCGCTCTGGTGGTAGAGGAGCCCGGTCTGAATAGCCACGCCGCCATTGCCGGCAAGGCACTGCTGAAGCCCACCGTTGTGGGTGCCGCCGGTGCTACCAGCCACATCCGCGATGGTCTGATGGTGGCTGTGGACTGCGCACACGGCAGTGTGCAGCGCCTGCAGGGCTGATAAAGGAGAACCGTAGTATGGAACGTATCGCAAGCTTTTGCGTGGATCACACCCGGCTGGAGCGCGGGATGTATCTGAGCCGTCAGGACGGCGATGTGCTCACCTGGGACATCCGCATGAAAAAGCCCAATCAGGGCGATTATCTGACCACCGCTGCCGCCCACACGCTGGAGCATCTGTTTGCCACTTACGCACGCAACAGCGCCGTAAAGGACGGGGTGATCTATGTTGGTCCCATGGGCTGCCGCACCGGCTTTTACCTGCTTACCCGGGGGCTGACCCCGGCGCAGGTGCTGCAGCTGACGGTGGATGCCTACCGCTTTATGGCTGGCTTTGAGGGCGCCGTGCCTGGTGCCAGCGAGGTGGAGTGCGGCAACTACCGCGATATGGATCTGCCCGCCGCCAAAGCCGAGGCTGCTGCCATGCTGCCCGTGCTGGAAGCGCTGACCGCAGAGGATCTGCACTACTGATCTATGAACCAAAAGGAGCACCGCACAGTATTTTTGTGCGGTGCTCCTTTTATTGCAAAACGATGCGGGAGAATCATTTATAATTTTAGGGCAGGGGAACGTCTGCGGACATTCTCCTGCCCTGTTTTTACTAAAAGAGATCTCAAATCAGCCCCAAGGCTGCAAACTCCTTAGCGATGCCGTCCTCGTACACCGAGGGGGCAATGCGGTCGCAGCGCTGCTTCAGGCTTGCAGAGCCGTTGGCCATACAGACGCTGATGCCGACAACATCGGTCATCTGCAGGTCGTTGTCGCTGTCGCCAAAGCCGATGCTGTCCTGCAGGGGCACGCCAAGATAGTCACAGACAGCCCTGATGCCGCGCCCCTTATCAAACCTGCGGTTGATCAGCTCACCGTTCACATAGCCGCCGTCCAGACCGTCCAACTTGCTCTCGCAGAACACAAATCTGTCCTCGTACAGGCGCTTGGCTTCGTCCAAGTCCTCGCTGTGCTCCGCGATATACACGATCTTATACAGCGGCTCGCCCTTGTAATCAGCCAGCGGGCTGATGGTCATGCCGTCCTCCATGGCCTTGCGCCAGCGGGCGGCTTCGCTGTTCAGATGGCCTGCAGCCCGGTGGGTGAAGCTCCAGCGCTCGATCATCTTCAGGCTGCCGTAGGTGGCATTCCGCGCTTCCAGCGTGCACTCCACGCCGTGGCGCTCCATGGCGCTGCGCACACCCTCTACCAGCTGCGGCTCCATAGGCAGGTCTACCAGCACCTTGTCTCCGCAGAACACATAGCCGCCGGCGCTGCACACTGCGCCGTCAAAGCCGTAGTCCAGCAGCGGCTGGGTCATGCGCAGGTTGCGCCCGGTGCACAGAAACAGCTTATGACCGTTGGCGTGCGCCTTGCGCAGTGCCTCCACCGTGCTTTGGGGGATCAGCATCTCGCCCGGGGGCAGCAGCGTACCATCGATATCTAAAAAAATCAGTTTTTGTTTCATTCGTTCCTCTTTTTTACAGTGAGCCGCGCTCTACCAATGTATAGCCCAGCGTAGTCTGGCGCACCGGCGCAGCGTCCGCTCCGGTGTGCTCTAAGCTTTGCAGCAGCATCCGGGCAGCCTCCTGCCCTACCTGCCGCTGATAAAAACGGATGGTAGTCAGACCGGGCTCCACCACCTTGCCCGCCCAGTTGTCTCCGATGCCGGCAAGGCCGGTATCCTCGCCTACCTTGCGTCCGGCATCCCGCAGCACCTGCAAAGCGCCAAAGGCCACGGTATCGGTCACGCAGACCACACCGTCCAGCTGCGGGCAGCGTGCCAGCAGCTCCTCCATGCAGCGGTGTCCCTCCTCCATGGAAAAGGCGGCGCAGCAGGCGCGGGGCAGACCGTCTGCGTTCAGTCCTGCCTCCCGCAGTGCGTCCTGCACACCCTGACGGCGGGCAGTGCCGGTGGCGGCGTCCTGCTCGCTGCCGCCGATGTATACGATATTCTTCCGGCCATGCTCCAGCATCTTCCGGGTCAGGTCGCGGGCGGCAGCGCGGTCATCGTTATAAACGCAGGGCAGGTCCTCAAAGCGCTGCCCTGTTACCACCACAGGCACACGGCAGTCCTTCAGCGCCTTGCACAGCTGCGGGCTATAATCATGACCCAACAGAATAATACCTGCTACATGGTTGCGCTGCAGCGCTGCAAGATATTCCAGCTCCATCTGCTCGTCCAGCTCGGTGTTCGCCATCAGCATCAAATAGCGGCTTGCGCCCAGCTCGGACGCGATGCCGCCGACGATCTTCCCTACCGACTGGGAGCTGATGCTGGGCACGATGACCCCTACCTGACGCACCTTGCCGGTGCGCAGGGTCTGAGCGGCAGTATCCGGGCTGTAACCGGTCTTTTCCACTACGGCTTGTATCACGGCGCGCTTCTGCTCGCTGAGAGGGCCGCCGTTCAAATAGCGGCTGACCGCAGCACTGGAAACGCCTGCCAGCTTTGCAATATCACTGATGGTCATGGGGTTCTTTTCTCCGTTCCCTCTCCGGTGGCAATGTGTAAACGTTTTCATGCTTATTATAAATCCGTTTCACATTTCCCGCAAGAGGTGCAATGACCGTTTTTCTGCGGGGCAGTCTGCTGCTTTTTTGGTTGTTTTGTACAGCACAACCGTTTTTGCTTTCCGATTTACCACCAGATTTGCAAAAATACTGCCCTTACACAAGCCCCATGCTGATGGCGCGTGCGATAAGTCCCAGCACCAGCGCTGCCAGAATAATGCCCAGCACTGCCCTGCTCTCGCCGCCGGTCTGCTGCTTTTTGCTGCGGGACACCATGCTGCGGCTCTGCTTTGTACCGGTGCTGCGGCTGCGGGCAGGGGTGCTCTGCCGCCCGGCAGTGCTTTTGGTGCTGCGGGCAGTCTGGGTATTGCGGGGCTCTGTGCGGGCGGCAGCCTTTCCCTGCCGGGGCTTCTCCGGGCTGCTCCGGCGGGCTTTGAGGGGCTTGCCCTCACTGCAGCGGCTCAGGTAGTCCTCTGCTTCGCGGTAATACTGCGCCAACTCGTTTTCTTTAAAAGCGGTGCCGGCGTAGCCCTCCTCCAACGCCTCAATGGCTTCGTTGAACAGCAGGGCTGCCTGTGCGCCGTCCGCTGCAACTGCTGCGTGGGCAGCCTCGTTGCGGGCGGTGCGGATGGCATTGCAGGCATGGCGGGCGGCAGAGGGGTGCGCCGTGTTGCCCAGCAGGTCCAGCGGGCGGGCGGCATCGGTCTCCGGGTCCAGCAGCACCCGCATACACAGGGTGGTGTCCAGCTGCTGCCAGCTGGTCTTGCCGGTAAGGTCCGGCATACGGTCGTAGTAATCCGGACTTTCCTGCTTGCGGGCGGCAATATGCTCCAGCAGCGCATCCAGACTATGCGCTCCGGGTTTACGCTCCCAGTGCCAGCGCAGCAGGCGTCGGCTGATCTCATCGCAGGCGGTCTTGATCTCAAAAGCCACCTGTAAGGCTTGTTCCGGCATGGTATTTCCTTTCTGTGCAATGCACACAAAAGGCGGAGAAGGCACGCTGCCCCCTCCGCCGGGATAAAATCTTATTTTACAGCACGAACTGGTAGTACACAAAGCCGCACAGCGCAATGGCTGCACACAGGATGGCGGTGATGGGCGGCACCCAGCGGATCAGCGCTTCTGCCACGCTGTCCCGGCTGTCCTCGTACTCCTCGTCCTCTTCCACAGGCGCAGGCTGACGCACCGGAGCCGGCGCCGGACGGCGGGCGGCGGCGGGCATCACCCGGGTGCCCTCGTCTGCCGCAGCAGCGCCGGAATACGGTGCGCGGGCAGATGCATCCAGCACGCGGGTAGGCTCCGAGATGGGCTGGACAGGGGTAGCCTTCGGCTGGTAAGCCGTTGCTCCCATGATCCGGGTGGGCTCCTCTACGGGCGCTGCCGGGGCGGCAGGGGCTGTACCCACGATGCGGGTAGGCTCCTCCACTGCAGCGGATGCTGCAGGAGCCGCCGGGGCGCTGAGGGGCGTTTCCATCTCGTCTGCCGGAGCAGCGGGCTGCAGCAGGGTGTTCAGCGCGTTCTGCAGCAGAATGCGGTCGCAGCCGCACTCCGAGCAGTACACGGTGTCCTCCTCAGTGGGGTGGAAAGCACCGCAGGCGCAGTACCAGCCGTTCTCAAATACCTGCGGCTGATACTTGAGCCCGGTGCGGTTCATGCGGGCTTCCAGCGCCTTTTGCAGCTCCGGAGCCAGACGGCGGGGTGCAGGCAGGCGCACACGCTTGATGCCGTCCAGATGCACCACACGCTTGCCGTTGTACACATTGCACAGCGAAACATCCACGCTGGTGATGGCCTTTGCCGTGATGAACACGGCATCGTCCTGCCCGAACAGCTCGCCGGGCTTTACCTGAAGATCCCGGTACTCGAACTTATCCTCGCACAGGATCACACCGTCCACGCCCTTGCACTTGAAGTGGATCTCCAGTGCGGTCAGGGTCACGCGGGAAATGTTCTTGAAGGTCAGGCAGACCGCGTGGTCGCCGCTGACCTCGCCCTTGAGCAGCTCCACGCAGACGAACTGCACCGGGCTGC
>CAVKCU010000139.1:0-4894 GCA_963654645.1 Clostridiales bacterium
CTGCTGGAAAAGCCGTGGCTCATGCTGTTTGGCGCAGCGGCGCAGTTCGGCATCTTTTTCACCCTGTTTCTGGCTGGGTTCTTCTTTGATCTGAAGGACGCCGCGTCCATTGCGGTCATCGGCGCAGCCGACGGCCCCACCGCCATTTTTGTGGCAAACACCCTGAAATCCCAGTATCTGGGCGCTATTATGGTGGCAGCTTACAGCTACATGGCACTGGTGCCCATCGTACAGCCGCCGGTCATCCGTCTGCTGACCACCCAGAAGGAGCGCCGCATCCATATGCCCTACGAAAAAGGCAACGTCACCCAGCTGACCAAGATCCTGTTCCCCATTGTGGTCACGGTGGTCGCCGGTCTGGTAGCCCCGGCAAGCGTAGCGCTGGTAGGCTTTCTGATGTTCGGCAACCTGCTGCGGGAGTGCGGGGTGCTGAACTCCCTGAGCGAGACCGCCCAGAACGTGCTGACAAACCTCATTACCATTGTGCTGGGTCTGACCGTAGCCGGGCAGATGACCGCCGACAAGTTTGTTCGCCCGGATACTTTGCTGATCATGGCGCTGGGTCTTGTGGCCTTTATCTTTGATACCGCCGGCGGCGTTCTGTTCGCCAAGCTGCTGAACCTCTTCCTGCCCGAGGGCAAAAAGCTGAATCCCATGATCGGCGCGGCAGGCATCTCCGCCTTCCCCATGAGCGGACGTGTAGTCAACAAGATGGGTCTGGCTGAGGACAGCCAGAATTTCCTGCTGATGTACTCCATCAGCGTCAACGTTTCCGGGCAGATCGCATCCGTCCTTGCCGGCGGACTGATCCTTTCCCTGATGGCTTAACGGAGGTGTCTTTATGCTTCATCTTTCTTCCTGGATGACCACCCTGCCCATGATGCTTATCGGCATGACCGGTATCCTGCTGGTCATCGGCTTTCTCGTGCTGGTGGTGATGGCGCTGAACTGCCTCACCCGCCGCAAATAAAGGGCAGCAGAAACTATTTAAAATGCGCTCCGCTGCGCTCCGCGCATCTTCAGCGGAAACATTATTTATAATTTCGGTACAGCGGAACGCCTGTGGGCGTTCCGCTGTACCATTTTCACGGGAAGGGTCATAAATGCAAAAAGGACTGCTGTGCAAAACGACGCACGGCAGTCCCTCTTTCTTATATCAATTTACTTGCTGGTCACTTGCTGATGGCGAGAGTGCCGAAGGCAGTCTCCTCGAAGTGGCTGCTGTACAGCTCCTGCATCAGTTTGATGAGCGAGAGGGTGTCCTCTGCACCGGCGGTCTCGTAGCAGGAGTGCATTGCCAGCTGGGGCAGACCGATGTCCACACAGTTCATGGACACCTGCGCCATTGCCAGATTGCCCAGCGTGCTGCCGCCCACCTTATCGGAGCGGTTTGCAAAGTACTGCAGCGGTACACCGGCGCGGGCAGCCAGTTCCCGGGCGGCGGCAACACTCATGCCGTCGCTGGTGTACTTCTGACCGGCGTGGGTCTTGATGACCACGCCCTTGTTCATGTAGGTGCAGTTGTTCACATCGGTGTGCTCCGGGTGGTTGGGGTGCACGGCGTGGGCGTTGTCGGCGCTGACCATAAAGCTGGAAGCCACCGCACGGTGGAAGTCCTCGTCGCTGCCGCCAAGGCTCTGGGCAATGCGGTGCAGCACATCGTACAGGAAGGTGGAAGCTGCGCCCTGCTTGGTGCCGGAGCCCACCTCCTCGTTATCAAAGAAGGCTGCCACGCCGATGGAGCGGGCGTTCTTGGCGGTCAGCAGACCTTTCAGGATGCCGTAGACGCACTGTTGGTCATCCAGACGGCCGCAGGAGATGAACTCCTCGTTGCAGCCCCAGACGGTGGCCTTTTCCCGCACATAGAGGAACAGGTCGCTGCCAAGGATCTGTTCCTCGGACACCTTCAGTTCCTCTGCGATCAGCTTTTTCAGCGCGCCCTCCTCGCAGGCACCGCCCAGCACGGGCAGCATATCCACCTGCTTGTTGAAGGAAGCCTTATCGTTGACCTCGCGGTTCATGTGGATGGCAACGCTGGGGATCATCAGCAGGTCGCGGTCCAGCGCCACCAGCCGGGAAACGATGGTGCCGTTCTCCTGCACCAGCACACGGCCCGCCACAGACAGCGGACGATCCATCCATGTGGCGCAGATCATGCCGCCGTAGCCCTCGGTGTTCAGCTTGGTGTAGTTCTGCCCCATGTGGATCTCGGCGTTCTCCTTAATGCGGAAGCAGGGAGAATCGGTGTGGGCGGCGGCAACGTTGAAGCTGTAATTTTCCAGCTGGTCGCCCATGCGGAAGGCGATGATGCTGGAGCCGTTGCGGCAAACAAAATAGTCCTTGCCGGGTTCCAGCGCCCACTTGCGGCTTTCCAGCAGCTCTGCAAAGCCTGCCTTCAGCAGGATATCCCGCACAGCGGCGGTGGTATGGTATGCGGTGGGGTTGCCGTCGATGAAAGACAGCATTTCACGGACTTCGGATGCGATCATAAAAATAAACCTCCTTGGGTGTATCTGAAAAGAGCCGGTCAGTGCTGACCGGCCCCTTTTAAGCATATTCAGGTTACTTTTTGGCAGCGGTCTGCTCGCGCTTTGCAAGGGCGGGCAGAATGAATCCCAGCACGGTCAGCACCACGGGGGTGATGACGTTCAGTGCAAAGGTGAAGGGGTCCTTATCGTACATACCCAGCACGCAGCACACGGCGGTAACGGCAAAGCACCAGCCGCCGAAGAACTTAGCCACAGCCTGATTTTTGACAAAGCGATACTCGGCGGGGATGGTATCGTAGGCATTGCGCAGGGCGATGTAGGCGGCAAACACCCACAGGTAGCGCATGGGCATACACACAGAGTTCAGCTTGGTCAGCTGGCGCAGAACGGCAGCAGCACCGGGCACGAAGGACTGTGCCAGAATGATGGAGCCGGACAGCACAGCCACCATCTTGATGCCGTTGCTGTGCACGCCGTGGGCGTTGACCTTGTGCAGTGCCTGCGGGATGAACTGCTTGGTGTGCTCGTTATCCAGCAGCATACGCAGCGGCGCGTCGATGCTCAAGATCAGCACGGCGAACTGGCTGATGACGTTGCACAGCGCGTAGATGATCATGAACAGATCGCCCACATGGTAGTACTGACCCAGCTTCTGGAAAGCCCAGTAGGAGCTGTTGGCAGCATAGGCATTGAAGCTCTCTGCGCTGGCGTTGATGATGGCGGGGTCGAACATACGGCTCATAGCCAGCGTGCCCAGAATGGCGCAGGCGACCACCATGACAGCCAGCGTGATCATGCCGCGGGGAAAGCCCTTGCTGGGGTTCTCGACCTTATTGACGTAGGGAGAGATCTTCTCGCAGCCGCCCACAGCGAACACCAGAATGGACAGCGACGTGAAGTAGGTGACGTTGAAGTTGGGGATCAGGCTGCTGAAGCTCAGGTTGGCGTGGACGTACTCTGCCGTGGGGTTGATGGCCGGGGCAGCGAACATCATCACGATGTACAGCAGGGACATGACGAAGGTGCAGGTGCCTGCGGCGGTGAGCAGCTTTTTCAGGGGATTCAGACCCAGGCTTGCAATGTAGCAGCCCAGCAGCAGGATGCAGAAGGTAGCCAGCTGAATGTAGCGGGTGGGGAAGGAATCGTAGGTCTCCGCGTTGCGGAAAACCGCCCAGCTCAGCGCCTTCAAAAAGCCGCTGCCCTTGCTGGCGATGTAGGTGATGTGGCACGCCCAATAGGTCCAGCCGGCGTAGTAAGCCAGCTTGGCGTTGGTGGTCTGGTGCAGCCAGGAGCTGACGCCGCCGCCCTCGTTTTTAAAGGCAGAGCCCAACTCGCCCACCATCAGCGCATAGGGAATAAAGTAAAGGGCAAACATAAAGATCCAGCTGAAGATGACCTGCGGACCGTTAAAGTACACAAAGCCGTTGGTAATGTTGCCGAAGCCCCAGACCGTAGAAAAGGCCATGAAGGCAAGGGTAAGCCACGAGATCTTTGTGGCTTTTTCTTTGTTAGACATACGGATAATTCCTCTCTTTCTTCTCCACACAGGGCGGAAGTTCCTGTAAGAAGGCCGAGGTTCCGCATGCATTTCTGCAATTTCACCAAAAATACCGCAGTGCTCGACCAATCACTTTGATAGTATAGCATAATTGCAGATTGTAGACAATCTGCAATTTCCATAAAATGATTGGTCAAAATTTAGACGGTCAGCCAAATTCCCCTTATTTTGCTGCTTCGTCCGCTGCCTGTACGGCGCTGTTCGCGCTGCGCATCCGCTCCATGGGCTCCATGTAGTGGGCATAGACGGCGCGGCAGGCAGCCTCGGTGTCGCCGCTTGCCAGCGCCTCGTACAGCTTGGTGTGGATGCCGTTCTGCCGCTGTGCCAGAGCCTCGTGGGTAGAGCCGCTATTCGCCCCAACAAGCAGGTTGCCATAGTTTAAATCGTTCCAGAACTTCAGCAGCCTTGGCAGACCTGCCCGCTGCACGATGACCGCATGGAAGCGGTTGTCGTTCTCCGCGATCTTTGAAAGATCCCCCGGCCGGACATTGCGCATCTCTTCTAAAATGCCGCGCAGGGTACGCAGATCCTCCTCCGGGAATTTGCAGTCAAAATAGCGCAGCGCCGTCATTTCCAGATTTGCCCGCAGCAGGTAGATCTCGTAGGCGTCCTCCGGCTTCACCCGGCGCACCGAGCAGCCCACGTTGCGCGAATACTCGACCATGCCCTCCTGTTCCAGCTGCCGCAGCGCCTCCCGGATAGGCGCCCGGCTGGAGCCGAATTCCTCAGCCAGCTTCTGCTCGGTCAGCTTTACGCCCGGCTGCAGTTCCCCGGTAAGGATCTTGCTCCTGATGGCAGAGGTGATACTTTCCCGTAAAGTCTGAAAGGCAAATTCGCCCATGACTTT
>CAVKCU010000140.1:0-4849 GCA_963654645.1 Clostridiales bacterium
TGGTGCGATGGAAGGGACTCGAACCCCCGGCCTACTGATTCGTAGTCAGTCACTCTATCCAGCTGAGCTACCAACGCATACGTTCCGTTCGGAACATGATGTATTTTATCACGAAGGGCGGGGTTTGTCAACAGCTTTTTTGAAATATTTTTATATTTTCCAAAAAAGAACGTCTTTTCTTTGATTTCCCCCCAGCTCAGTCCTCCTGCGCCAGCTGACGGGCGATCTTTACGCCGGTGGGAGTGGCAGCAAGACCGCCCTGACCGGTCTCGCGCAGGTCGGGGGAGAGCAGACTGCCTACGCGCCCCATGGCGTCGATGACCTCATCGCAGGGGATGGCGTAGTCCACCCCTGCCAGCGCCATGTTGGCGCAGGAGACCGCGTTCACCGCGCCCGCCACGTTGCGCTTGATGCAGGGCACTTCCACCAGACCGGCCACGGGGTCGCAGACCAGACCCAGCAGGTTGCCCAGCGCCATGGCGGCGGCAGCTGCGCACTGCTCCGGGGTTCCGCCCTTCAGGTTACACAGGGCGGCGGCAGCCATGGCGCTGGCAGCGCCTACCTCAGCCTGACAGCCGCCCTCCGCGCCCGCCAGCGTGGCGCGGGCGGCGATGACCTGCCCGAAGCCTGCCGCCACATACAACGCATCACAGACGGCGTCCTCGTCTGCCTGCCCGGCGCGCGCCAGCGGCAGCAGCACCGCCGGCAGCACCCCGCAGCTGCCCGCCGTGGGCGCAGCCACGATGCGCTTCATGCAGGCGTTGCACTCAGCGGTCTTTAAGGCCTCAGCCGTGACGGCAGCCAGATAGTCATCGCCCAGCAGACGTCCCTGCTGCCACGCCTGCTCCACCTTGGCGGCATCGCCGCCGGAAAGGCCGCTGCGGCTGCGCTGCGCGGGGTCGTATTCCTGACTGGTGGCCTGCATCACCTGCCACAAATGCCGCATGGCGGCGCGGCTGTGCGCCTCGGTCAGGCGGCTCTCTTCCAAGTCACTGCGCAGCACCGCTTCTGCCAGCGTGATCTTCTGGCTGCGGGCAGCTGCCAGCATCTCTTCACAGGACAAAAATGCCATGGCTCATTCCTCCGTTTCTTCCGGTTCGTCCACGTTCAGGCAGGTCACCTTCAGCAGACCCGGCATCACCGCCAGCTGCCGCTCCAGTGCGTGGGGGATGTGGGAGTCGCACTCCAGCACCATCACCGCATAGCCGCCTGCGGCGGCTCGGAACACCTGCATGGACGCGATATTGATGCGCCGCAGCGCCAGCGCCATGGTCACCTCCGCAATGCAGCCGGGGGTGTCCTCGTTGTGGATGATGAGGGTGTTGCTGTCCCCGCCGAAATCTGCCGGTACGCCGTCAATTTCCGTGACGCGGATGCGTCCGCCGCCCACCGATGCCGCCTTGAGCGAAAGCCGCCGCCCGGTGCGGCTGGTCAGGGTGAGCACGGCGGTGTTGGGGTGGGCAGAGCGCAGCTCCACCGGGTGGATGCTGAACTGCATCCCCTGCTGCGCAGCCAGCGCAAAGCTGTCCGGCAGACGGGGGTCGTCCGGGCGCAAACCCAGCAGCCCCGCCACCAGTGCGCGGTCGGTGCCGTGGCCCTTGCCGGTGGTGGCAAAGCTGCCGTACAGGCCGATGTCTGCCTGCGCCGGCACCTCGCCCAGAAGCTTTTGCGCGGTATAGCCGATCTTTGCCGCACCGGCGGTGTGGCTGGAGGAGGGTCCGATCATCACCGGACCCAGAACATCAAATAATCGCATAGGGGACAGCCTTCCTTTCCTGAGGGTTTTCCCGCTTTGGCGCGGCAGCCGCTGCCGCAAAACGCGCTTTTTTCCTGCTTGAATAGACAAAAATTGCCCAAAGGGCACATTTTTATCAAGTTTATTATACCGCTTTTGCTGCACTTGTGCTATAATAACTTTATTAATGTTTGAAAATGTCCCCAAAATGGTGCTCCGGCTGCTGCCTTGCAGCGCCGCCCCGCCGCCAAGGGAACAACACGGAGGGTAGATCCTATGAAACTGGTAAGCGTGGAAACTCCTGAAAAGAGTGTCTGCAAAATGACCTTCAGCGCTACGGCTGAGGAACTGGAGGCCGCCTCCAATGCGGTCTATGAGCGCACCCGCGCCACTTATACCATCAAGGGCTTCCAGAAGGGCGAGGCCGACCGCGCACAGATCGAGGCTGACCGCGGCGAGCACACCTTCTGGTACGATGCCATCAACGACCTGATGGATCAGGATGTGCCTGCTTTGTACGAGGCTGCTTTAAAGGAGCACGGCTTTGCACCGGTGGATGATCCCAGCTACGATCTGGTAAGCGTGAAGAAGGACGAGGGCTTTGTGGCTACCGCCACTGTGGCGCTGCAGCCCGAGCTGAAGCTGACCAAGACCACCGGCTTTACCTCCCAGTGCGTCACCCCGGAGGTGACCGACAAGGAGATCGACACGGTGCTGGAGCGCCGCCGCAATTACGCCGCAGAGCTGGTGCCCCACAAGGGTCCCGCTGTAAAGGGCAATGTGGTGCACATGGACTTTGAGGGTCTTCTGGACGGCGTAGCCTTTGCGGGCGGCACGGCAAAGGATCAGTCCGTACAGCTGGGCAGCGGCCGCATGATCCCCGGTTTCGAGGACGGCATTCTGGGCCACAAGGCAGGGGACGAGTTCGAGATCAACGTCACCTTCCCTCAGAACTACCCCAACAAGGAGCTGGCAGGCAAGCCCGCTGTGTTCAAGATCAAGCTGCATGACGTGTGCGTGCGCCAGCTGCCCGCCCTGAACAGCGATTTTGCCAAGAAGATGGGCAAGGAGACCATGGAGGAGTACCGCGCCTTCGTGAAGCAGCAGCTGTTCGACGGCCGCCACGGCGGTGCGCTGAACCACGCCAAAGATCTGATCCTTGGTCAGCTGGCTGACGCCGCCGAGGGCGAGATCCCCAGCATTCTGGTGGAAAACGCCTACCAGCAGCAGATGCAGGTCATCCAGCAGCAGCTGCAGATGCAGCGCATGAGCCTGAACACCTACCTGAGCCAGATCCACGAGACCCGCGAGAGCTTTACTGCCAAGGTGCGTGCCGCCGCAGAGAAGAACACCCGCGCCCGCATGGCACTGCTTCAGATCGCACAGCAGGAGAACCTGCTGCCCACCGATGAGGAGATCGACAAGCAGCTGGCTGAGCGCGCCGAAAAGGCCAAAAAGACGGTCGAGGAGATCAAGGCTAACACCGATGTCGCCGCCCTGCGCCGCAACGAGGGCATCCGCAAGGCTGCCGACTGGGTCATCGACCACTCCACCATCGAGGAAAAGGTAGAGAGCAAGTAAGTTTAAGATGCAAAAACAGCCAAGCCTGCGGGCTTGGCTGTTTTTTTAGGTTAAAATGTTAAAGCCCATAATGACCACGCCCAGCACTACCAGCACTACGCCGGTGGCGCGGTTCAGGGTCTTGGGGGTTGCCTTGTTGGCAAACACGGCGGCAATGCGCGCCCACAGCAGGGTGAACACCACGCACAGCGCCCATACCAGCCAATCGGGCGCACCGCCGATCATAAAGTGGGACACCGCACCGGTCAGGGCGGTAAAGGTCATGATGAACACGCTGGTGCCCACAGCAGTTTTCAGCTCGTAGCCCAGCACGCTGGTGAGGATGAGCAGCATCATCATGCCGCCGCCCGCGCCGATAAAGCCGCAGATGAAGCCGATGAGCACGCCGCACACCACCGACTGCACCGCACGCTTTTGTGCGCTGACCCCCTGCATGGCTTCCTTGGTGGTCATCACCGGGCGCAGGATGAACTTGACGCCCAGCAAAAAGGTCATGAACACGGAAAAATTGCCCATGGTTGCCGAGGGCACCTTGCTGGCCACCCAGCTGCCCACCACTGTAAAGGCAAGCACACTTGCCATCATGATCAGGCCGTTTTTGATATCCAGATTCTTGTTTTTATGGTAGGTATAGGCGGACACTGCGCTTGCCAGCACATCCGAGGAAAGGGCAATGCCCACCGCCATGTAGGGGTCCATGTGCAGGAAGGTGATCAGCATGGGGCTGATGACCGCCGCCGCGCTCATACCGGCAAAGCCAGTGCCAAGGCCGGCGCCCATGCCGGCAAAAAAGGTGACAAGCACCGTAAACAATACACTCATTTTATCCATTCTCCTTTAAGATCTCGTCCAGATTTTTCCCGATGACCTCCATGGTGCGGAAGAACGTCTCCCGGGTGGCGGCATCGGTGTTGTGCAGCAGGCGGGCAAAAAAGCGCTCCTGCACTTCGCGCCCCCGCGCGATGACCGGCTGCGCCTTTGCCGTGCACAGCAGCTGGGTCTTGCGGCGGTCGCCCGCCACGGCGCGGCGCTCCAGATACCCCTCCTGCACCAGGCGGTCCACATTCACCGAAACGAGATTCGCTTTAATTTTGCGAATCTCCACGATATCCCGGGCGGTGGTGCAGTCCGGGTTGTTGGCTAAAAACATCAGGATATCAA
The DNA here is from genome assembly GCA_963654645.1 of Clostridiales bacterium. Classification (GTDB taxonomy): domain Bacteria; phylum Bacillota; class Clostridia; order Oscillospirales; family Ruminococcaceae; genus Faecalibacterium. Next base: position 4,478 of record CAVKCU010000140.1, read on the forward strand.
AGGCAGTCTGGGGCAGCTTTAACTCCTGACACAGCGGCTTGCACATGGCATTATAGGCCTGCGCAGTCTTGAAGCTGATCTCTATAGTAGGGTTCATGCGGCGCTCCTTTTATTCCGATATAGATAGTTCATTTTTGAAGCATTATAGTGTAAATGAGGGAAGATGTCAAGAGGGAACCCTCTCAGGCGCTCCCGCGCCAGATTCCCTCTTTTGTCACCTGCGGTGACATCTTCCCCCGGAGCGGGGGAAGTCTTTCCTCTCAGGGAGAGCCAAGCCGTAAAGTTTATCGCTAAAGTGTTAGGAGAAACGAAAAAGCTTCCGGCAGTGCTCTTGCCTCTCCCTTTGGGAGAGGTGGATTTGCGAAGCAAAGA
>CAVKCU010000141.1:0-4825 GCA_963654645.1 Clostridiales bacterium
CTATCCCAGCCTGATGGCAGGTGCTGCCGCAGGCCGCAGCGCCACCTTTGGCCGCCTTGCCGGTCAGAACGCTGCCGCAGGCATCTGATCACAACATCTTCCTTCTCTTCCCAATTATATCTGCACCTGAAAAAGCCGCTCCGGATCGCCGGGGCGGCTTCTTCTTATGTCCGGTCTGCTTCATGGCGGCAAAGCCGGTCGGCTGCACAAAAGGGCTGCTGCACATCGCGGTGCAGCAGCCCTTCAGTTTACCTTATGGGAATGGGGGATATCCGGGACAGCGCTTCATAAACGCAGCCTTTAGTGCAGCTCGGGCCAGTAGTCCTTGTTAGCCACGATCAAATCGTCCAGGATCTCCTTAGCCACCTTGGCGCTGGGCACAGTCTTGCTCAGGGTCAGTGCCTGCCACATCTTCTGGTAGCTGCGCTCGCAGTATGCTTCGACCACCAGCTTTTCCACGGCGACCTGCTGGTTCATCATGCCCAGCTGGAAGGTCGGGATCTCACCCTGGCACAGGGGCTCCGGACCATCGTTGCCCACCAGGCAGGGGACCTCTACCATGGCGTGGGGATCAAAGTTGCTGATAGCTCCCTTGTTCTCCACGATGCAGAGCATCCGCTCGTGGGTGTTGTAGGCGATGGCGCGGGCCAGATCCACGATAAAGCTTGCATGGTTGTCGATGCTGAACTCATCGCCCTTGAACTCGCCCGAGGCGGTAATGGTGCGTGCTGCACCGAACACATTCTTCTCGCGGCCATCGATGACCTCGTTGGCGCGGGTGTAGTTGGGGTCGCTGTGCTCCACCACATAATCCGGGAACAGGTAGTACTTCAGGTAGGTGTTGGGCAGGCAGTCCGGGGTGACAGCCTGCAGATCGGCAGCCTTGCGGTGGGTCTCCTGCCAGCTGGCATCCATGTGCTGGGTCTCAATGGCCTTCTGGGTCAGGTAGCCGTTCTTGCTTACATAGTCGATCAGCTGCGGGGTGTAGTCGGTGCCGTCCTTGTCCTTGACGCTGGTCCACCAGCCAAAGTGGTTCAGACCAAAGTACCGCACATCCAGATCCTGCGGGGTCTTGCCCACAATGTAGCTCATGCGGCGCAAAGTGCCCACCGGCATATCACAGATGTTGATGATCTTTGCATGGGGACGCAGCACGCGGCAGGCTTCTGCCACGATGGATGCGGGGTTGGAATAGTTGAGCATCCAGCAGTTGGGGCTGTACTTTTCCATATAGTCGATCAGCTGCATGATGTCGGGAATGCTGCGCATGCCGTAGGCAATACCGCCGGGGCCGCAGGTCTCCTGCCCCACTACGCCGTGGCTCAGGGGGATCTTTTCGTCCTGCTCACGCATGGGATAGCCGCCGCTGCGGATGTGCGCCATGCAGAAGTCCACGTCGGTAAAGGCCTCTTCGGGGTCCGTAGTGTAGCTGAACGCCACATCCGGAGCAACCTTCTTCATTGCCAGTGCCACTGCATCGGCAATGACCTTCTGACGCTCGGGGTTGTTGTCATACAGCTTCAGGCTGCGGATCGGGAAGCGGTCCAGACTGTGCATCAGCATCATAACGATACCCGGCGTATAGGTGCTGCCGCCGCCGGCGATCACAATAGAAAACTTTTTCATGGAAAAATACCCTCCCTCTTATGGATGTTTTCTATAAATCAATTTAAGGAACGCAATAGGTTTAATCTTCGCCGCTCAGACCAAGCTCTGCATCCACGGCCTTGCGCACGGCGTTGACCTTCAGGCCATACACCACCTGCACATTTATGCCCTTGTGGATCACAGCGGAAGCACCGGTCTGGTTCTTCAGCACATCGTCCTGCACCTTGTCGGGGTCTGCCAGCTCGGTGCGCAGACGGGTGTAGCAGTTGGTCACCTTCAGGATGTTGTCCTTGCCGCCCAGTGCTTCCACGATGGTGGCAGCATCCACGGCAGCTTCCTGTGCAGGAGCAGCAGCAGTGCTGTTCCCGGCAGCAGTCTTGGCCTTGTACTCGGCCTTGGTGTGCAGCTTCATCTCCATGCCGTCAGCCTCGCGGCCCAGTGTGTGGAGGTTCAGCTTGACGATCAGAACGCGGAAGATCACATAGTACAGGAAGAAGTACAGAACGCCTACGCCAATGTAGATGGGCCAGCGGGTCTTGGCAATACCCAGCGGCAGGTTGTACAGCAGGAAATCGATAAAGCCGTTGGGGCCGATAGCGCGGCAGCCCAGCAGGTTCAGCACCACAAAGCTGGAACCAGCCAGCACAGCGTGCACGACGAACAGGATGGGAGCCACGAACAGGAAGCTGAACTCGATGGGCTCGGTGACACCTGCGATAAAGGAGGTGACTGCAGCGGTGATCAGCACGGGCTTGATCTTTTCGCGGTTCTCAGGGCGTGCAGTCTGGTACATAGCCAGGCAGGCACCGATCAGACCAAACATCTTGGAAATGCCGCGGGCGTCCCAGATGACGGACTGGCTCAGCACAGCAACGGAGGGATCTGCGATCTCGGCATAGTAGATGTTGCGGGCACCCTCCAGCACCTGACCGCCCACGGTGGCAGTGCCGCCCAGAGAGGTGTACAGGAACGGGGTGTAGACCAGATGGTGCAGACCGGTGGGGATCAGCAGGCGCTCCAGCGTGCCGTAGATGAACAGACCAAAGTTGCCTGCGCTGCGGATAAAGCCGCCCAGCGCATTGATGCCGGCCTGTGCATACGGCCACACAAAGGTGAACAGCACAGCCATGACCACCATGACCGGGATCAGCACGATGAATACGAAACGGGTGCCGCCGTAGATCTGGAATGCATTGTTGAATTCTGTTTCACAGAAGCGGTTGTGCACATAGGCCACCACAATGCCCAGCAGCAAGCCGATGAACACGCCCATGTCCAGCACCTGAACGCCCAGGACCATGGCCTGACCGGTGCCGGAAAGGCTGCCCTCTACCAGCATGCCGCGCATATTCATAAACTTGTTCATGGCGTTGAGGAACACCAGAAATGCCAGCAGAGAGATAAAGCCTGCCTCAGATTTTTTCTTGTTGGCAAGACCAACAGTCAGACCGACGCAGAAGATGACGCCAAGGTTTGTAAGGATGGCGTTGAGCGAGCCGGACAGCAGGGTACCGAAACCGATGGTGACAGGGTTGTTCAAAAACGGCAGGACTGCCTGCAGCCGCGGATTGGTGAACAGGTTGCCCACAGCGATCAGAATACCGGCAATGGGCAGGATCAGCACGGGGATGAACATTGCTTTGGAAAACCGCTGCAACGCGTCCATGACCTTATCCTTCATGGGTTTGACTCCTTCTTTCATTTCACATTTTTCAGATATCGTTCTTGCGCGGGATGCGTCCATCCACACATATCCGGCCGGATCTGTGCCATTACTATCGCACAAAAATTTGTATCTGTAAACAAATTTTGAACAGAAGAAAACGCGTTACGCAAACCGGTAACGCGTTTCTGGCGTTTCTGTGCAAAAAACGGAGTCTTTTTTGCATATCCTGCACAAATATTCGCTATTTCATGTCTTTTCCAAGGCACAGACGGCGGTATTCGTAGGCGATCAGCTCGATCAGCATCATGGTCTGCGGAAAAAAGGTGTTGGGCATGGTGTTCTGGTCGTCCAGCTTCCACGGGTTCTCTATCCGGAACCACAGGTCGGCAAACTGTCCGATGCTGTTTTTCTGCTCGCCGGTAATGGCTACCGTGCACACGCCGTTTTCCTGCGCCGTCTTGATCTTGTCGCGCACCATTGCAGTCTCGCCGGATTTGGAGATGCAGAAAAACATTCCCATCCGTTCCAGTGTATTTTCAAAGATGCCCACAGAATCGCCGCCCGTGGCGCTGACGCACAAAATACCCATATTGACCAGCTTCTGGGTCAGGTAGGTGCACACCGTACCGGAAAAGCCGGTGCCGTAGACAAAGACGATCTTATCCTTCTGCTCCAGAATTTTTTCGGCACAGGCTTTGAGCTGCGTATAGGTATTGTAGTTCAGCAGCGAATCCACACCAAAGCTGTTGAGAAAGTTTTCGTCCACCTGCATCGTCTGGTGCGGCGTCTCGGTAAAGGAGCGCAGCTTGTAGCACATATCCACAAAGCCGCTGTAATCCATCTTGCGCGCCAGCCGCATGATGGTGGAGGTGGAGGTATAGTTCGCCCGCGCCACCCCGCGCACACCTTCCGTCTGCACCGTGTCCAGATGATCCAGAATGTACTCCAGTACCGTCTGCTCGGTATCGGTCAGGTTTTTTCCCTGCGTGATCTTTTCAATATTCACAAAAGCGCCCTCCTGTACTTGATCGTTCTGTATCATCCGTCTGCGGTCTGTTCTGCTTATGCCGCATCCGTTTACCTTTTATAGCCATGCTCGTATCGTACCGCTTATTTGTGCGGACGTCAAGAACAGATTTCAGACCGTTGCCAGCAGCAGATACCGGGCAGCTGCTCTTATAAAAGAAACGTCTCCCCGGCATTCCTTTCAGGCTGGACTGCCGGGGAGACGTTTGTGTCAAAGTATTTTTATGCCCTTTGGGGCTGGTCTGCCGGTTTCTTCCGAGGCTTCATGCCCCAGAATACGGCGTTCATAACCACTACGATGAGCGCCACCACCGCCATGGACACCCAGAAGCCCAGATCAAGACCCATCCAGTGGGTGGTGCCGAATACGGTCATCCAAAGTTCGTTCCAGTTCATAGTCATTCCTCCTTTACAGCAGCTCGCCATAGTGGCGGACATAGGCTTTTTTCAGGCTGGTGGCAAGCACCATGTACAGCAGGATGCAGGGGATCAGGTAGGCAAAGTAGGCTGCAGGCAGCGCCACAA
>CAVKCU010000142.1:0-4818 GCA_963654645.1 Clostridiales bacterium
CCGGTCTTGCCGATGTACTTTTCGATCAGCATACCCATGCTCTTGCCGTCGTTCTTAACGGAAGCATACAGGGCGCCAAAGTCGGTGACAGCGCCGAAGAAGATGCCGCCCAGCAGCACCCACAGCAGCACCGGCAGCCAGCCGAAGGCTGCGGCCTGGATGGCACCGGTAACAGGGCCTGCACCGGCAATGGAGCTGAACTGGTGGGCAAACACCGTCCAGCCGTTGGTGGGCACATAGTCCCGGCCGTCCTCGTGGACGACTGCCGGGGTCTTGGCAGCGGGGTCAATGCCCCATTTGTTAGCCAGCCAGCGGCCGTAAAGCACATAAGCGCCAAACAGACACACCGCTGCGATCAATACGATGACCAGCGTATTCATAGTTTTCTACCTCTTTCCTTTTTTCACTCCGCAACAGGCTAGGAACGATAGGCAAAGCACTTCCCCGGAGCGTAAAAAACCTTCGTCCTCAGCACATGACCGTGTTCCGGTCACATTCCGAAGACGAAGGCTTCTGCACCCGCCTGCCAGGGCAGGGGCAATACTCCGCGGTACCACTTCGCTTGCTGTGTTAAAACAGCCACTCTCCCACGCATGGCACACTGACCATGCTGCCCGGTAACGTGGGCTGGACGGCACTGCACTACTGAGGGGCACAAAACCCGGTTCGCACAGGCTGCTCGCAGGCGAGGGTCTTCTGCTCCTGACTGCCGCTTTTTCACCCGGGAAGCGGCTCGCTGAAAGAGGGTGATGCAGAAGATCATGTCCTGTTCCTTGCATTTGCTGAATGATTGTGTCCTACTTTATTCCCGTTTTCACCAATTGTCAATATTTTCGTCACAAGTTCAGAGGATGCGCCAATTCAAGCCATTTTCTGGGAGTAATTTTTAGGTGATTTTCTTTCATGTGTGAAGAGAATAAAACTGAATATGTTTTTAATTGAAAAGCATTCATGCACAGGACTTGACTTTCACACTTTGAAGTGCTAAAGTAATAGCGTGCAGAATATCCCGCGCGGCAGTACCGTCTGCTTGGCCCGCTGCCGCCGCTGTTATAATAAGGAGAAAAACAATGGCTGAAAAAAATTCCAGAAGAAATGAGACGACGGATGCGCTGTTTGACGCTATCCTCAGTCTGGAGAGCAGGGAAGAGTGCTATGCCTTTTTTGAGGATCTGTGCACCGTAAAGGAGATCTCGGATATGGCACAGCGCCTGCAGGCGGCAAAGCTGCTGCTGGATGGTGCTACCTACGAGCAGATCGTCAAGGCGGTGGAGATCAGCACCGCCACCATCAGCCGCATCAACCGCTGCATCCAGTACGGCTCCGGCGGCTACCGCGATACCATTGAGAAGGTACGCGCGCAGGCGGAAAAGCAGTAACAGCCGCACCCGCCGCAGCATAGGATAGGGCACACGACCGGAAAGGAAGGTTTTGCCCTATGATGATCGATACCCCCTGTGCCCGTTCTCAGTGCCCGGAGATGCCCAAGGTCAGTTTGGATCAGGCTGTTGTGGACCTGATGGAAAGCATTGCTTTGCAGGAAACGGCGCTCAGCCATATCCTGTGTGCCGAAAGCCGGAAGATGCAGAAAGCCATGGATCTGGATGGTCTGGATCTTTGCAAGCTGCTGGAAGTGAACGACTCCGCCACCAACATGGTGCACGCCGTAGCAAACCTTGAGCTGGTGCTCAAGGATAAGCTGGAGTTCATCTCCAACAACCTCTACGTCCCGGGGGATGGCAGCTGCCCATCGCCTGCGCAGTAAGGCTTTTGCAGGGAACGGATTCTGCTGCAATTTGACCCGTGAAAATGCAATGCCGGGCAGCCCGCAGACTGCCCGGCATTGCGCTGAATCGTTCTGCCGCAAGGGAGACCGCTGCACAAAACAGGGTGCAGCGGCCTCCCTTTTTATGAAAATCCTGCATAAGAGACAGAAAAATCTTTTGTTGGAATTGCTGATGTATCAAATCTGTGCTATACTATTGGATGTATCACCATGAAAGCGAGGAATATAACATTGCTGCATTATGATGCGATTCTATTTGATGTGGACGGGACGCTGATCGATTCAGCTCCCGGTATCATTCATACATTGCAAGAGGTCTTCTGCACTATGGGTGTGGATGTATCCGGCATCAACCTGCGCCGGTATCTGGGCCCGCCGCTGCGCAAAAGCTTCGGCGAGCACTTCACCGACCCGGTACTGATTGAAAAAGCTACCGACCTTTACCGTACGAGCTACGCGGTAAAGGGCAGTCACGAGTGTGCCGTGTTCCCGGGCGTCCCGCAGATGCTGCAAACCCTGAAGGAGGCGGGCTTTCTCCTGTGTACCGCTACCTCTAAGCCCACAAAGGTGGTCACGCCCATTCTGGGAGAGCAGGGTCTGGCACGGTATTTTGATTTTATCGGCGGTGCCTCTATGGACGAGAGCCGGGACACCAAGACCGAGGTCGTGCGTTACGTGCTCAGCCAGCCCGCCTTGCAGGGCAAGCGGGTGCTGATGGTGGGCGACCGCAACGACGATATGCGGGGCGCTGCCGACTGCGGTCTGGATGCTGCCGGTGTGCTGTACGGCTACGGCAGCCGGGAAGAGCTGGAGGCTTTCCATCCGGTGCTGCTGGCTGAAAGCTGCGCCGACCTTACCGACCGGCTGCTGGCAGCCCGGGCATGACAGGATGTTTCATTCCTTCGGAAGGAGAATGGATAGAATATGAGAAGCAATAACCAGAAGGAGAATCAGGCGCTGACCCCGATGCAGAAGCAGGCGGTGCTGGTATGCATCGTGTGCGCACTGGCGGCGCTGCTGACCATCGGCATCACCCTTACCATGCTCAAGCGGGGCAAGGATCCGACGGAGCAGCCGGGGGATTCTTCCATTATTACCCCCGCGCCCGCCCCGGAAGGGGAGGAGGATATCTCCGACCACTACCAGATCAACGAGACCTCCAGCGCACTGCTCACCGAGACTGCCGATGCAGGCAATGCCTATCAGGAGCAGACCCTTTTTATCGGCGATTCCAACACGGTGCGTCTGTACGCCAACGGTCTGATCTCGCTGCAGCAGTTCTGCGCGAAAGAGGGCATTGGCACCGGTGCAGCCCTGAACGAAGGCATCGTCACCTTCAAGCGGGATGATAACCGCTACACCATTGCACAGGCAGTGGCAAAAATGAAGCCCCGCCGTGTGGTCATCATGCTTGGCACCAACGATAACGGCATGAATACCGAGGACTTTATCAGCAACTACACCGCACTGGTGCAGGCCATTCAGGCCAGCTATCCTTATACCGACATCATCGTCAACACGGTGCCGCCGGTCCCGTCCAACCACTCCAACTACCCCAACATGGACCAGACCCGTATTGATGATTTCAACATGGCGCTGCTGACCATGTGCGAGCAGTTGGGCGTCAAGTTCCTCAACTCTGCCGAGGCGCTCAAGGACGCCAACGGCTACGGCAATGTCGATTACTACCAGAGCGGGGATATCCACCTCAAGCCCGCAGGCTTAAAGGTGCTGTTGAAATACCTGCGCACCCACGCCTATGAGACCGAGGACCGCCGCCCGGATACCAATAACATCCCCACCCGCGCCGAGTATACCGCCAACCCCAGCTCTGCTGTGGAAGCGCCCAGCAGTTCGGAGGAAGTTTCCTCCTCTGTTGTTGAGGAAAAAACAGAGTATCAGGCTGGTTACCGTGTGGATAAAACCGGCGGCGGATCCCTGACCTGCGGCGATGAGAGCGGCAAGTCTCTTACCGTTAAGGTGACCAGCGCCGCCCAGACCGTTACCGTGACCGCTGTGCCGGAGGACGGCTATGTGTTCGTCAAGTGGAGCGATGGCGTGACCAAGCGTACCCGCACCGATACCAATTTTGATCAGAACGTGGATGTGACTGCTGTGTTTGCCGCTGCTTCCATCCAGATCAGCAGCAGCGGCAAGGCTGTGCTGGGGGATTCCTACACTTTCAAAGCTGTCCTCAAGGGCAAGTATCTGGATGCTTCCAGCATCCGCTGGTATGTCAATGGCACCGAGGTAACACAGGCTGCCGGCAAGACTACCGTAAAGGGTGAAGTAGATCCCTCCATGCTGGGCAGCACCTTCCGGGTATACGCCACCGCCAGCTATAACGACTGCACCGTGACCAGCAATAAGCTGGAGTTTACGGTCAGCGGTGCACCGTCCAGCTCGTCCAGCAGCTCCAGTGCATCCTCTAAAGAGGATAAGCCTGCTTCCTCCAAGGAAGAAACGTCTGCTTCTTCTAAGGAAGAGAAGCCTGCCTCCTCCAAGGAGGAAAAACCGGCGTCTTCCTCTTCGAACGGTACTTCTGAAAGCACCGGCAGTTCCTCAAAGGTAGAAAAGCCCGCTTCCTCTTCTGCCTCCTCTAAGGAGGAAAAGCCTGTTTCTTCTTCGCAGGGCAGCTCCTCTTCCAAGGAAGAAACGACTGCCTCCTCTAAGCAGGAGCATCCGGCTTCCTCCAAGGAGGAAAAACCTGCCTCTTCTAAAGAAGAAAAGTCGGCTTCCTCCAAAACGGAGGCCAGCGCCAGCAAGGAAGCTGCCAACTGAGGGCACACTCCGCGTCCGCGCCGCATAGGCTGGCGTGAGAGGAAGGTGGAGCCCTATGTACTGGCAAGAGATGCGCACGCCCGCCCTGCCCGGGGAAAATGACGTGACCGACGGCAGCGTGGACTACTACGATACCGACTGGGAAAACGTGGACAACAGCGCACTGGAGGAAGAAATGCAGAAATGCGGTCTGACGCCCTGCGAGGGAAAGACAACGTGCCCGGACAACACCCCGGCACAAACAGACCTGT
>CAVKCU010000143.1:0-4802 GCA_963654645.1 Clostridiales bacterium
TCTTGGTAGCCACGCCGTACTCCTGCGGGCTGAACTCGGCATCAATGTAGCTGCGGCCCTCGGTCTTGTAGATAGCCAGAATGGACTTATCCACGCAGAAGCCGTTCACCTCGCCTGCGCTCAGTGCGGTGCTGATAGCGGGATAATCGTCGTACTGACGGAAGGAAATGCCGTCCTTCCAGGTGTCGGCGTTGAAGGTGTCGGCACTGAAGCCTTCGCCGGTGATCACGCCCTCGTCGATCATCTCCTGCACCAGAGCACGGGCGGAGGTAGAGCCGGAGGAAACGCCCACCACCTTATCCTTCAGGTCAGCCAGCGCCTTGATGCCGGAGGAATCCTCCACCAGAACGCTGACATAGTCGGTGTAGTAGGGGGTGGAGAAGTCCCAGCTCTTGCGGCGCTCGTCGGTGATGGTAAAGGTAGCCAGCACGCAGTCGATATCGCCGGAATCCAGCAGCTCGCCGCGGGTAGCGGCGGTGACGGTGGTAAACTCCACGTCCACGCCCAGATGCTCGGCGATCATCTCTGCCAGACTGTCCTCCAGACCGGTATACTCGCCGGTGAGGGTATCCTGAAAACTGAAGCCCTTGACGGCGTTCTTGACGCCTACCTTCAGCACACCGCGGTCGATGATGGCCTGCACATCCGCAGAAACAGCCCCCGAGGAAGCTGCCACGCTGCCGGAAGCGGCAGAGGATGCGGTGGAGGCTGCCGCAGAGCTGGCAGAGCCGCCGCAGGCTGTAAGAGCGGTGAGTGCAATGGCTGTACCGGCGGCCTTGACAAAGCTACGACGAGAGATCTTTTTCATAATCATACACTCCTCTATAAAGTCCGCAGCCCGGACGGCTTTCCCTTCCGTCCCCCATGGGCTGCTCTATCCACAACGGGTGCCGCTTGTGCTGCGGCAGCTCCGCAGTGACCAAAATTGCTTACCGGATGATCTTGCCCAAGAACTGACGCACGCGCTCGTTTTTGGGGTTTGTGAAGAAGTGCTCCGGTGTGCCTTCTTCCAAGATCTGACCGTCTGCCATAAACACCACACGGTCTGCCACCTGCCGGGCAAAGCCCATCTCGTGGGTGACAACTACCATGGTAATGTTCTTTTCGTGCGCCAGCCGCACCATGACGTCCAGAACCTCCTGAATAGTCTCCGGGTCCAGCGCACTGGTGGGCTCGTCGAACAGGATGATCTTGGTCTGGGCACACAGCGCACGGGCAATGGCGATGCGCTGCTGCTGACCGCCGGAAAGCTGCGCCGGGTAGACATTTGCCTTGTCCCGCAGACCGACCACCTCAAGATAGTGGTACGCCAGCTCCTCGGCCTCTTCCTTGGTCTTGTGGTGCAGCTTCATGGGCGCGAGGGTCAGGTTTTTCAGCACCGTCATGTGCGGGTACAGGTTGAACTGCTGGAACACCATGCTGGTGGTCTCCCGCACAAGCTTGGTCTTGTTTTTTGCCGTCAGCTCCTGCCCGTCAATGTAGACATGCCCGCTGGTGGGCTCTTCCAGAAAATTCATGCAGCGCACCGTGGTGGACTTGCCTGAACCGGACGGTCCGATGATCACCAGCTTTTCGCCCTCGGCGACCTCAAGGTTGACGTCCTTCAGAACGTGCAGATCCCCGAAGTATTTTTCCACGTGTTCCAGCTTGATCACTACGCATTCCCCTTTTCCTCTTACAGCCTGCCCCCGGAGCCGCCTTGCCCCGCAGGGTGCAAAAAAGGCGCTCGGTGAGTGTTCACCAAGCGCCTTTGCTTTTGATAGCTAAAGTATAGCGTTTTTTACGGTTTCTTTCAATCTGAAAAGTGCAACAACTTTTCCTTCAGGAGAAATCGCATTTTGTAAAGTTGCTACAATATTGCACCTTATTTTTTGTCGAAGGTGTAAATCGCACCGGGGCGGTTGACCGTTCTCACTTTTCCCGCAGCCTCCGGTCTGCCTATTTTTTCCGGTACTCCCGCGGGGTCATGCCAAAATGCGCCTTGAACGCCCGATTAAAATAGGAGAGATTTTCAAACCCGCACCGGGAGGCGATGGTCAGAACAGTCTCGTCCGTGGTCTGCAGCGCTTCGGCTGCGGTATTCAGCCGGTATTCGTTCAGAAAGGCAACGAAGCTCTGCCCAGTCATCTGCCGGAACCAGCGCATAAAATGGCTGGCGCTGAAGGAGCAGACCCCGGCGGCATCGGCGACCCGGAGCGGCTCGGCATAGTGCGCCGAGAGCCATTGCAGCACAGTTTTCAGCCGCTGGGTGTCGGCAGTCTCCGCAGGGAGCCGCTGCCTGCCCTGTGCAATGAGCAGGGCAAAGAAACGCAGCAGCGCCCCTTTTACCAGCAGCTCGTAGCCGGGGCGCTTTGCGCGGTTGGCATCCTCCAGCTCCCGCAGACAGGCGGCGGCTTGCAGATAGCACAGGTCGTTCGGGGTCAGCCGCACCGGCAGCGACAACCGCCCGCTTTGCAGCGGCAGCAGATATTTCTCGGCGCAAAGGTCCTCTGCACCGCCCAGAAGTTCCAGCTCAAAGATGATGTTTTCGTATTCCATGCGCTGCCCCTCGGTCTGCCGCAGCGCGTGGAGCGTACCCGGGGCAAAGATGAAGATATCCCCCCGGTAAGCCGGGTAGGTCACAGTGCCCACCTGCACCAGCCCCATACCCTTCTTGACAAAGACCAGCTCCATGCTCTCGTGCCAGTGGAGCGCCACCTGCTGAAAATCCCCCGGAATGGTGCAGGGGTACAGATTGAACGGAAAGCGCACCGCACCGTGCTGTTTTGTCTCCTGCAAAGAAGCCTGATTTTGCATCGTCTCACCCCCTGATGATAGGATTGTACCACAGGTTGCACTTTTTAGGCAAGATTTTGATCGTTCTATGTGGTATATCTTGAGGTACAGATGTCAAACCTGTTTTCCGTAGCAAAGGAGGATGCTTTTATGAGCTTTACCGAAACGTTACAGAGTATCACCGGCAAGCTGCTGGCGGACTGCACCGATCAGGAGCTGTATCTGGCATTGCTGGAGCTGGTACGGCAGAAGAGCGCCGACCGCGTGCAGCCGGTCACCGGGCGCAAGCTGTACTATATCAGCGCCGAATTTCTTATCGGCAAGCTGCTGTCCAACAACCTCATCAATCTGGGGCTGTACGACGAAGCCCGGTCTGCGCTGGCTGCTGCCGGAAAGCGCCTTTCCGATATTGAAGAGGTAGAGCCGGAGCCTTCTCTGGGCAACGGCGGTCTGGGGCGTCTGGCTGCCTGCTTCCTCGACTCTCTGGCAACGCTGAACCTGCCCGGCGACGGCGTAGGCCTGCGGTACCACTTCGGTCTGTTCCATCAGTCCTTTGAGGACGGCGTGCAGAACGAAAAGCCCGACCCGTGGCTGACTGCCCACAGCTGGGCAGAAAAGACCGACACCACCTACCCGGTGGAACTGGCGGGCAAAGAGTACACCGCCCGGCTGTACAAGCTGGCGGTCACCGGCTACGAGGGGCGCACCAACACCCTGAACCTGTTCGATCTGGACACTATCGATGAGAGCATCGTCCATGACGGCATCGCCTTCGACAAGACCGCTATTGACAAGAACCTGACCCTCTTCCTCTACCCGGACGACTCCGATGAAGCGGGCCGCCGTCTGCGGGTGTACCAGCAGTACCTGATGGTCTCTGCCGGTGCACAGCTCATTCTGGCAGAGTGCGCCGCCCGGGGCTGCAACTACCATGATCTGGCGGACTACGCCGCCATTCAGATCAACGACACCCACCCCAGCATGGTCATCCCGGAGCTGATCCGTCTGCTGGGCGCGCGCGGCATTGAATTTGAAGAGGCCGTGGAGATCGTTACCAAGACCTGCGCCTACACCAACCACACCATTCTGGCTGAGGCGCTGGAAAAGTGGCCCCGCACCTATCTGGACGCCGTGGTGCCGCAGCTGATGCCCATCATTGAAAAGCTGGATGCGCTGGCACGCACCCGCACCGAGGACGAGAGCCTTGCCATCATTGACAAGGACGACCGGGTGCACATGGCGCACATGGACATCCACTTCACCCACTCCACCAACGGCGTGGCAGCGCTGCACACCGAGATTTTGAAAAATTCCGAGCTGCACGGCTTCTACGAGCTGTACCCGGAAAAGTTCAACAACAAGACCAATGGCATTACCTTCCGCCGCTGGCTGCTGGAGTGTGACCCGCGCCTGACCGCTACGCTGGAAAAGCACATTGGCTCCGGCTTCCGCAAGGACGCCGCCGAGCTGGAAAAGCTGCTGGCTTTTGCCGACGACGAAACGGTGCTGAACGAGCTGACCGCTGTGAAAAAGGCCAACAAGGAAGCGCTGGCAGACTGGCTGCTGCACACCCAGAAGGTGGCTGTGAACACCGATGCAGTGTTCGATATCCAGTCCAAGCGCCTGCACGAGTATAAGCGCCAGCAGCTCAACCTGCTGTATCTCATCCACCAGTACTACGAGATCAAGGCAGGGCACCTGCCCGCCGCGCCGCTGGTAAGCATCTTCGGCGCCAAAGCCGCGCCCGCTTACACCATTGCAAAGGACATCATTCATGCGCTGCTGACCCTCTCCAAGGTCATTGCCGCAGACCCGGAGGTGTCCAAGTGGCTGCAGGTGGTGTTTGTGGAGAATTACAACGTCACCGCCGCCGAAAAGCTGATCCCTGCCTGCGACCTTTCCGAGCAGATCAGCCTTGCCTCCAAGGAAGCTTCCGGCACCGGCAACATGAAGTTCATGCTGAACGGCGCACTGACGCTGGGCACCATGGACGGTGCCAACGTGGAGATCAGCCAGCAGGTGGGCGA
>CAVKCU010000144.1:0-4798 GCA_963654645.1 Clostridiales bacterium
AAAAGCACTACACGGAAACGTGTGGTGCTTTTTCATGTCAAACAAGTCAGAGTCATAGAAAAAGCCGCTGCACATCAATTCGAGTGCAGCGGCTTTTTCTGTAATACGATTCAGAATAGCATTTTCAAAACTATTTCTGCGTTTCCTGCATCAGGATACGAATGCGATCCCGCATTTCGTTTTTATCGCGCGGTTTCCAGACCTGCGGCTTTGGAGGCTTGCGCCGCTGTACCGAATAAGCCAGCGGCAGCAGCCGCAGCGTCATGGTGCTCCAAAAATAGAATGCTGTATTGTCCGTAAGATACGTCATTGTCATGTAGCTGAGAACACTCAGATATAACAGCGCAGTCTCTTCATCTGCGTAGTGCATCCAGAAGATCGGGGTAATGATATACTGGATGCCCGCCCAGAACACAAAGCCGGGAAAGCCCATTTCCACAAACACCTTTAAGATGTCGTTGTGGAAGGGATAGGCATGGTTGATCAGCCCTGCATTGTACCAGCTGGTAACGATGGTATCCACATACTCAAAGCCATGTCCGCAGTAGAGAACGGAAAAATCGTAATAATCGTTGGCAAGGCTCCACAGATAGTCACGTCCCATCATGTCGATGCCGAACGTCTGCAAAATTTTCGAAAGCAACCCTGTACGGACACTATAAAGGAACAGAAAGAAAAAAACGACCCAAACAGCGCCCCACAGAATAAGCCACATTTTCCTGTTTTTAAAGCGGCGAACGATCATTGCCACAACAATAAACAGCACCACTGCCGGAATGGCAATGCGTTTCATGCCTACAAAAAAGAAAAACGTACAGGCGACAAGCAGTATCCAGCGGCGGCGGTTTTCCTGTTTTGTGTCATGCGGGGCAAATGCCGCGTAATAAAGCACCAGCTGCCCAAACGCAAAGGTGAGATCGTGGATCTCCAGTCTGCGGGCGTAGCCCTCTGCCTCGCCAAAGGTGACCAGACACCGTATAAGGGACTGGATGCTTGCCGAAAGACCGAACGAAGGGATCTCCAGCACCATGATGCCCGCATTTGCCAGACACGCTGCGATGGCAAACAGGTCGATGGTCCTTGACCCCAGCAGATACACGCCGCAGACCGCTGTCAGGATCGAGATGCTCTGGAACACCAGCTTGGAGCAGGCCCGGATCATCGTGGATACTGTGCTGAAGTTCATCAGCCAGATGACGATGGACCACAAAAACAGCATGACGACCAGAGACATATAAAGCAGTGTGGGGCGAAGCACCTTTTTTACCCGTTCCAGATCCGGGTATATGAACCCATAGAGAAAGGCCATACCGATCACTCCTGCCGCAATGATCTTAGGCACGCCGTTCAACCTGCTCTGCATGGTCTTCCACTCGCCAAGCCCCGCTGCCAGTGCAATGAACCCCACATAGCAGATGCAGATCAGCTTTTGCCAGAAGGGGCTGTCCTTATAGAAAATGGAGGCCGGAGTTTTTCGGGAATAATCCCGCTTGACAATGATCTCAGACAATGTGCGCACGCGCTGTTTCTCCTCTTTTGTCGGTTTGGTGGCGATATTTTTCCTATAGCTTTCATTATATGTTCCTGCAGGCGCTTTGTCAATTGCGCCGCCGGACAGAGACAGCAAGAGGGTCATCGACTGTGCCGATGACCCTTTACTCGCTCTTTTATATCGCGCCCAAGCGCATTTTAAAGTCCTGATAGCCGAAATGCACCAGCTCCCGGCAGCTGCCGTCTGCACCCAGCAGCCAAATGGGCGGCAGGGGCATGCCGTTGAAGGTGTTGTTCTTGCAGGTGGTGTAGATCGCCATATCGCCAAAGATGAGCTTATCCCCCTCGGCAAGCGGGGCGTCAAAGCTGTAATCTCCGATGATATCTCCCGCAAGGCAGGTGGGACCGCCCAAGCGGACGGTGTGCGCCTTCTCCCCTGCCTCGCCGGCGTCCAGCAGCGGTGGGCGATAGGGCATCTCGATGACGTCCGGGGTGTGGCAGGCTGCGGACATATCCAGAATGGCAAGGTGGGTATCCCCGTTGCGCAGGGCATCCAGCACCGTGGTGACCAGATAGCCCGCGTTCAGCGCCCAAGCCTCGCCGGGCTCCAGATACACCTGTACGCCGTACTTCTGCCGCACCGAGAGGATACAGCCTTCCAGCGTAGCAAGGTCGTAGCCCGGGCGGGTGATGTGGTGTCCCCCGCCGAAGTTGAGCCACTGCATCCTGGGCAGCAGGTCTGCAAACTTTTCCTCCACCGCTGCCAGCGTCACCGCCAGCGCATCCGCGTCCTGCTCGCACAGGGTATGGAAGTGCAGACCGTCCAGCAGGGCGGGCAACTCCGGGTGTTCTGCCACGGCGGCGTCCCACTGGGTACGGGTAGTGCCCAGACGACTGCCGGGGGCGCAGGGGTCGTAAATTTCATGACCCTCCTGCGTGGAGCACTCCGGGTTGATGCGCAGACCGATGCTTTTACCCGCCGCCTTTGCCATCAGCCCGAATTTTGCCAGCTGGCTGGGCGAGTTGAACACGATGTGGTCGGCGTACTGCAGCAATTCCGCAAACTCGTCTGCCCGGTAGGCGGCGCAGAACACATGGTTTTCCTTTTCCGGCAGCTCTTCCCTGCCCAAGCGGCTCTCGTACAGGCCGCTTGCTTCCGTACCCGCCAGATAGGGTGCCAGCACCGGGTAGACGTTGAAGTTAGAAAAAGCCTTCTGCGCCAGCAGAATGCGGCAGCCGGTGCGCTGCTGCACCCCCAGCAGAATTTCGCCGTTGCGGCGCAGCTGGGCTTCGTCCAGCAGATAGCAGGGGGTGGGCAGGCGGTGCAGCTGCTCCTCGGACAGGTTTGCCAGCCCCTCAAAGGGCGGGCGGCTGTCGCGCACCCGCATCAGTCCACCAGAGCCGGGTTATGGCTCTCGGAGCGGGGCAGACCGTACTTGTCCAGTGCATCCAGATACGGATCGGGATCAAACTCCTCTACGGTGTGCACGCCCTTGGTAGTCCACTTGCCGGTGAGCAGCATCAGGGCGCCGCACATGGCGGGCACGCCGGTGGTGTAGCTGATAGCCTGAGAGCCTACTTCCTTGTAGCACTCCTGATGGTCGCAGACATTGTAGATGTAGTAGGTCTTATCCTTGCCGTCCTTTTTGCCGGTAAAGATGCAGCCGATGTTGGTCTTGCCCTTGGTGCGGGGGCCAAGGCTGGCGGGGTCCGGCAGCAGTGCCTTGAGGAACTGGATGGGCACGATCTCCTGTCCGTTGAAGTTGACAGGGGTGGTGGACAGCATCCCCACGTCCTCCAGACAGCGCATGTGATCCAGATAGCTCTGGCCAAAGGTCATGAAGAAGCGGATGCGCTTTGCCTCCGGGATGTTCTTTGCCAGAGACTCGATCTCCTCGTGGTGCAGCAGGTACATATCCTTGTCGCCCACCTGATCGAAGTTGTACTCCCGCTTGATGCTCATGGCCGGGATCTCCACCCAGTGACCGTTCTCCCAGTAGCTGCCGGGGGCGGACACCTCGCGCAGGTTGATCTCGGGGTTGAAGTTGGTGGCAAAGGCGTAGCCGTGGTCGCCGCCGTTGCAGTCCAGAATGTCGATGGTATCAATGGTATCGAACTCGTGCTTTTTGGCGTAGGCGCAGTATGCCTGGGTCACACCCGGGTCAAAGCCGCTGCCCAGCAGGGCGGTCAGACCGGCTTCCTCGAACTTTTTGGCGTATGCCCACTGCCAGCTGTAATCAAAGTAGGCAGAGAAACCAGCCTCCTTGCAGCGCTTCTCGTAGATGGCGCGCCACTCCGGGTCGTCGGTGTTCTCCGGCTCGTAGTTGGCGGTATCCATGTAGTTGACGCCGCAGGCAAGGCAGGCGTCCATGATGGTCAGATCCTGATAAGGCAGGGCGATGTTCATCACGAGGTCGGGCTGGTATGCCTTGATGAGGGCGATGACCTCTTCCACCTTGTCTGCGTCCACCTGTGCGGTGGTGATCTTTGTAGTGGTGGTGGGAGCCAGCTCGGCAGCCAGCTTATCGCACTTTGCCTTGGTACGGCTGGCGATGCAGATCTCGGTGAACACCTCGGGCACCTGGCAGCACTTATGGATGGCAACAGAGGCTACGCCGCCGCAGCCGATGATCAGAACTTTGCTCATGTCGGTTACTCCTTTATCTGTAAAATGGTAGGTTCGTATTTATACCTGAAAGCCCGGCCAGCCCTTGTCCAGCGCGATCAGGGTCTCGCGCAGCACCTTGCAGGCGGTGGCGGTGGAAACGCCGGTGGTGTCCAGCGTGGGGGCCAGCTCGTTCAGGTCTGCACCGATGATGTTGGCCTTGGTCACCGTGCGGATGGCCTCCAGCAGCTGCAAAAAGCTTACGCCGCCGGCCTCCGGGGTGCCGGTGCCCGGGAAGCAGGAGGGGTCAAGGCAGTCCAGATCGATGGTCAGGTACACCGGTACCTTGCTCTCGCACAGCTGTGCGGTCAGCTCGGCAAGGCCGGTAAAATCGAACTTATGCATCTCGGTGTGCTGGGCAGCAAACTCAAACTCTTCCCGGTCTCCGCTGCGGATGCAGAACTGATGGATGCGACCGTCCCCTACCAGCTCGTGGCAGCGGCGCAGCACACAGGCGTGGCTCAGCTTCGCGCCCAGATAGTCGTCCCGCAGGTCGGCGTGGGCATCGAAGTGGACGATGTGCAGGTCGGGGTATTTTTTCACCGCAGCCCGCACCGCGCCCAGCGTGACCAGATGCTCGCCGCCCAGCAGCAGCGGGAACTTGCCGTCCTTCAAAATCTCCTCTGCCCGGGCCTCGATATC
>CAVKCU010000145.1:0-4625 GCA_963654645.1 Clostridiales bacterium
CTGTTGGCTGTGTCCCGCTCCTTTTCCGCTGCAACGCGGGCGTTTTTCTCGGTATCCAGTTCGTCCCGGAGGGCGTCGGTCTCCTCGTGCAAGGCGTCCAGAATGGCTTTTGCCTTGTCATCGTTGGAGGTTTCGGCGTTTTCCAGAATCTTGCGGATATCTGCTCTTTTGAGTGCCATGTGTGTTCATCCTTTCTGCCCTTGCTCGGGCTGCCATGCTTGGCAATCAGGTTATTTTGCCGGACGTGCTGCCGGTGTGGTGCCGCTTGCAGGAATCGAACCTGCAACTACCCGGTTATGAGCCGGGAGCACTGCCAGTTGTGCGAAAACGGCATATAAAAAGCGGCTGACGCTGTGCGCCAACCGCTGATTATTGAGTTTTACGGTTTTGTTTCCACGCTGGGCAGAACGTCCGTGTGGAAATAAAGCTTGTAATGGTATGGATCCGTGTGGGTGCCGGTGATGTCTTCGACCACATACATGGTGTAGTCGTTCAGATAGATGTAGTTCTTGCGGTAGGTGTCCGGGCCGATTTTCACCGTGCAGACCAGCTCATTGTTCGAGTTGTTGGAGATGGACATGTAGCCCTCGGCTTCCATGATGATCTTATCGGTGCGGGCGTTGTAGACGGTGATCTTGCGCTCGCTCTCAAAGTAATCGGCCTGTTTGGAGATGTTGGCATTGGCCTTGTCAGCTTCCGAACAGCCGCAAAGTAGCAGCGCCGCAAGCAGCATGATGGTTACAAAAAACTTTTTCATGTTATACCTCTTTATTTCCTTCCTCTACTGCAATCTCTTGCAGTTCTTTGATATGATCTTCCACCGCCGGGCGCAGGAATGGGCGGGGAGCCATGCCCCGGGTAAAGTGCCACTTGCCGTTGAAGTCCTGCCAGACCCACGGCGTCTTGCGCCCGTTGCCCTTCTCGGCAAAGATGCCCGTACCGAGTTCAACGTAGACCGAGTACGCCAGATTTGACCCGATGGTGACGGTCTTTTGCGCCGCAGAGACAACGTAGGTAAGGGACGCTTTCAGCGCGCCTCCAACATAGCCCTCTATGCCGGTGCTGTCTGCCGCGCCGGTTGGCACAAGCAGCTGTGCATAGTCCTGCACCTTCATGCCCCAGATTGTCAGAACCCGCTCCACCCACGCTTCCAGCGCTTCATGCAGCTGCGGGGTGTTGTCAGTGACTTTGATATCATACTTAAACTCCATGTTTTACTCCGTGTATAACAAAACCCCGCCCCGGTGTGGGGCAGGGTCGGGTTATTCGTTTAGGCGAACATCTTGGTTTGACCGTTGACGTTCTGAATCATCATCGCGGTGTTGGTGCTGGGCTTCCAGCGGTTGACGTACTCGATGGCTTCATCGAACCGCTTGCGGGGGATATTGTTGCGGGCGTTGACCCGGAACCAGTTCTGCAAATCCTTGTTGATTTCGCAGTAGACAACACCCCGGACGTGTGCATCCTCACAAGCGGGAGTGCCTTTGCCGCCCAGAGTGTCCACAATGACGCGGTGATTGACTGCTTTCGTAAGGGTCTGCTGCTGTCCGTAGTCGATGACCGCGTTGTTCTCCAGTGCCGTCACACGCTGGTCAAGCTGAGCCGTCCGGTTGTCCAGAAGGAAGATGGCCTGCATCTCTTTGGTCATCTTGGGCATGATGTAGCTGCCGGTCTTGCGAATCTGCGGCAGCACCTCGGAAGTGACCCAGCGCTTGAACTTCTTCGCACCTTCCAGCTTGCTGCTGAAGCACAGGCTGTACAGGCCGCTCTCGTTGATGATGGTCATTTCCTGCTCGCCCGAAGGTGTTGCCATTTTGGCAACACCTCTGTCAAGGTCATCAACCTTCTTTGAAATAGCACCTCTAGGGTCTGCATAGCCCAGTGCCGTTGCTACGTCCTTGCCCACGAACCACGGTTCACCGTTCTGGTCAATGGTGCGAATCTCGCCAAACTCGGGGTTGTTGAAAATCTGAATATTGCTCATTTGTTGTTCTCCTGTTCTGCTTCTGCTTCTTCAAGGTCTGCGCGCAAATCGTTCAGGTTGCGCACAACGGCTTGAAGCACGGCGTTGAAATTCGGTGCATCGCCCCACATGATATATAGTTCTCTTTCAGTGTGGGTGCGCTCGTAGGTATCGGTTTTGTGGCTCTCTTCGAACCAGTCAGAGAAAACCGTCAGAAGCTGGAGAGTGTTCTCCACCTGCCCAATGGCAAGCCCAACGTCATAACTTTGTCTTTGCATCGTTAAAACCTCACATTTCATCTTGACAAATTGCTTAAAAAAAAATAAAATGGAGGTGCAAGGGGCTTTCTTGACGGTTTGCTTCTGGCGTTTAGCGGTTCAGCGTTCCAGCGCTGGCCGCTTTTTTATATTTCTCAAAACGTGCCAACTGCTCGGCTCTGGTGAGCCTTGCAAACTCCTTGCTAGTCACGGAGCATCACCTCCCGGTATTTGCTCCCTTGCACCTCTGACCTCCTTCCAATGCAACTATTATATCACTAAGTTTTAGTGATTTCCATCGGCATTTTCACTAACTTTAAGTGTCAAATATTGTGTTTTTTTCACTTGTTTTTAGTGACTGTGCAATATATAATAGATGTAGAAAGAAAGGGGGATTAAGGATGCCTATCAAGTACAAAATCGAAATTTTGCCAGCACTTAAAGCAATCGGTTATACTCAGACGCGGATTAGGGAAGAAAAACTCATTGGTCAAGCCACCCTGTCTCAGCTGAGAAAAGGCGAACTTGTCAGCTGGGCTACTATCGAAACTCTCTGCCGACTGCTGGATTGTCAGCCCGGCGATATACTGGAATATATCCCGGATGACCCGAACAAGCCGCAAGCGGACGCGGAAACAGATGCCCTGCGTGCGGCTCTGCTCAATCAAATCAAAGGTCTGTAATGTTTTAGGCTCTGCCGGGTGGCAGAGCCTTATTTTTATACTCGCACATTATTTTTTCTCCTTCTTGCGTTTTCTCTCTTCTTCCCACCACATCTGTTCCGCTTCCGTGCCGCCCTTGGCCTTGTACCACTCGGTATAGGTCAGGTCTGACGTGGTTTCTTTTGTTGTGTTATCCCGCCGCTGGGCGTTCTGCCGGGGGTACTTTTTGAGTGCCCCGGTCAGCTTGCACCGGCAGTGATAGACCATTTCCGGTGCTGCGTTGGGGTCGCCGGGGTACTGGATCTCGTAGCCCTCGACCTCGAACGGCTCGTCAAGGTCGGCGGTCTCCTGATCCAGCAGCCTGTGCATCTCGCGGGTGCGGTAGTCCAGCGTGCTGTTCCAGCGTTTCTGCACCTCGATGCCAAGGGCTTGGGCGTTGCGCAGCTGCTGCATCGTCCCTGCGTTCTGCGCACCGGTCAGGGCTGTGATGGCGTTGTTCATCGCCCAGTGTACCTCGGTGTCTGCCATGCCCTGCACAGCCTGCACCGCAATGTCGTGGACGCTTTTGCCCTGTATGATGCCCTTTGTGACGTATCGGTTGAACACCCGGGCGTCATAGGTTTTGTTGCTCTCGCTCTTGATGCGCTTGTTTGGCACAAGCTTGGGGTTCTCCAACAGCAGCCGCTTGACCGCTTCGGTGTTGTATAGCGTCAGGTTGAACGCCACGCCTGCGGCCTGTTCCAGCTCGTAAAACGCCCAGTTTGCGCCAAGGGCAAAGATATCGTATTGTTCATCCCGCGCCAGCTTATACGCTGTCTGCTGGGCTGTGGTGCAGGTCTGGGTGATGTTGTCCAACTTCTGGTGCATCAGTTCAGACTGAAACACCTGATTGCGCAGCCAAGTGCGGTAGTCGCTCTCGGTGATCTTCCCGGCTTCCAGCTGCTGCCGCTTGTATGCGTCCAGCTTCTGGTAATGCTCCAGAAACTCGGTCAGCTGCTCGGTCATTTCCCGGCGGGCGGTGCCGTATACCCGCAAAATGCGGCGGCGCAGCCTGTTCAGCTGCCGGGTGGAGATGCGGTCAAGGTCGGTCATCGTTTTTCCCTGCTGGCTCCCATTTGATGTTTCCGAACTCGTCAACTCCGACCGCCCGGACTTTTGGCTGATTCCAATCAATCGTTGTCGGCTGCATCAGTTTAACTGCATTTGCAAACTGTTCCAAAAGCTTACGGTCGTTTTCGTCCAGTTCAATGACAAACTTGCCGATGATGTTTTCAGCCATTGTCGTTGCCCTCCTCGTCATCGTCCACGGTCTCCCGCGTTGCGCTCTCTGCCATCAGTGCAGCCTTTGCCTGCTCCTTCTGCTCCGGGGTCAGGTTTGGCAGCAGGTCAATTGCCATCTCGTTGCCGATGATGGTCGCTTCGGAGATCACCATGCTGACCTGTTCAGCCGTGTTGGTGATCTTGCTGCGGTTGAATGTCGGCATAGCGTTGTCAAAGCCAGCCAGTGCGCAAATCTGCCGTATAAATGGCTTGATCTGCGCCTCAAAGTCGTCCGCGTTCTGGTTCATGGGCTCATAGGCCGCGTCCAAATGGTCGTTGGTGCTGTCTGCGCTTACACAGTGCACGTCCAGCCCGCCGAAATCTTCATACACACGGGTGTGCAGCAGTTCCAGCAGCGCTTGCCGAGCCGTCACAGGGATCTCGGTGGTGTAGGGGGTGATCTTGCCGCCCTCGCTGGTGTCT
>CAVKCU010000146.1:0-4618 GCA_963654645.1 Clostridiales bacterium
AGTTGAACACATGGGAAAGCTCGCTGATATCAATGCCGCGTGCGGCGATATCGGTAGCCACCAGCACCCGGGTTTTGCCGGACTTAAAATCCTCCAGCGCGGTGACACGGGCGGTCTGGCTCTTGTTGCCGTGGATGGCGGCGGCGGGGATGCCCTGTTTTGTCAGGTCCTTTGCGATCTTATCCGCGCCGTGCTTGGTGCGGCTGAACACCAGCGCGTTGACCACCGGCGGCTGTAAATTTTTGATGAGCCACGGCAGCAAAAGTTTTTTGTTGCCCTTTTCTACATAGTACAGGCTCTGCTGGATGCGGTCCACGGTGCTGGACACCGGGTCCACCTTGACAAAGGCAGGCTCGTGCAGGATGCCGGCAGCCAGCTGCTCGATCTCGGCGGGCATGGTGGCGCTGAACATCAGGTTCTGGCGCTGGGCGGGCAGCTTTGCAATGACCTTTTTCACGTCATGGACAAAGCCCATGTCCAGCATCCGGTCGGCCTCGTCCAGCACAAAAATTTCCAAAGCGGACAGGTCGATAAAGCCCTGCCCGATCAGGTCATTCAGCCGTCCCGGGCAGGCAATGAGGATGTCCACGCCCTTTTTCAGCGCTTCCACCTGCGGTGCCTGTCCCACGCCGCCAAAGATGACGGTGCTGCGCAGTTTCAGGTACTTGCCGTAGGCTTCAAAGCTTTCGCCGATCTGCAAGGCCAGCTCCCGGGTGGGGGTCAGGATCAGGGCGCGGACGGCGCCCTTGCGGCGGGGCGCATTGGCGGTGAGCCGGTCCAGCATGGGCAGCGCAAAAGCCGCCGTCTTGCCGGTGCCGGTCTGGGCGCAGCCCATCAGATCCCGGCCTGCCAGCACCGGCGGGATCGCCGCCGCCTGAATGGGCGAGGGGGTCTCGTAGCCCGCTTCCTGCACAGCGCGCAGCAGCGGGGCGGACAGATTCAGTTCTTTAAATGTCATGGTTCTCCTATTATTCTGTGATCTTCCGGCACTCGATGTAGTAGCGCTTTTCCTCCGCGTGTCCCATGCTGAAGGTCTTGCGGGGCAGCACGCCGCCCATCACAACACCGCGGAACAGGTCGCTCTTGGCGAAGGGCGGCATCAAAAACGCCACCGCGCCCTGCTTGCACAAAGCGCGCACAGCCGGTTCGTCATGCACATAGTCCACCTTTGCTTCCGGGTGGCGCTCGATATAATCCGAAATAAAATCGTCGATGGTGCCCACGGTCAGCGGCTCGGTGGGGTCCTCAAAGCTGAGCACATTGGCCATGTGGGGGCCCGCCAGCGTAAAGGGCTGCTTTTTACTGCCGCCAAAGCAGCAGCCTGCCATATTGGAATCGCTCCATGTGATGAGGCTCAGCAGCACGGTAGCGCAGTCCACGTTGAACAGTACCCGGTGGATGGGCTCGATCTCAATAGCCGGGGAGTGCACGTTGCACACCTCTGCCAGACACCAGCGGGCGGGGTGGTTCTCTGCCTGCTCCGGGGTCAGGGTCTTTTTCAGCTCCTCCCAGCAGGCCTTTGCGGTAGCCAGCGAGTGGTTGCCGTCGCCCACCGCCAGCGTCAGCGGGTCGCGGCGGGTGGCATCGGGGTATTTCTTGTCAAATTCTTCCTGACTGCCCAGCACGGTCAGCGCGTTTTCGATCTGCGCGATAAGGGCGGGGTCCTCCACCGCCCAGCCTGCCACGTGACCGCCGCCCAGCATCAGCTCGCCCTCGTACACCTTGGGCAGGCTGTCCTTGCGGGCGGCAATGGGCTCGATGAGGGTGCAGTCCGGGTCATCCGCCAGCATCATGATGTGGGGCGTTTCCAGCGCAGCGCCGGTGCGCACCTTCATGCGGGGCGGGATGCGGCTTTCCACCGTGCACTCGCTGGGACGCACGGTGCATTTTTCGCCCCGGCGGTAGCTGTAAGCTTCCAGATCCACACGTCCCACAAGACCCTGCCGCACCCGACCGCTCTGTTCGGTGCGCTCCACATAGATAAAGCCGTCCACCGCCCGGGTGAGCACGTTTTTGGCATAATCCTGCATGGTGGCGTGGATCTTTTCCACCCGCGCGTCGGCGTCTCCGTCCTCCAGATACACCTCCGGCAGGATCAGGTTCAGGGTGCTGGGCGCACTGGCAGCGGTCTCTTCTGCCCGCTGCCAGTAGCTGCGGTCGCTGGTGAACTGGTCACAGGCAATGCAGCCCCACTGCTCCAGCGGCACCTGCGCCGAAGGCAGCAGGATGTGTGCGGGTGCAAAACAGGTAGTCTGGTTCATAGTTGTTTCCTCCCCTCTCTATCAAAGCCGCTTCTCAGCGGAATGCTGCGGCATCGTGCACCACAACGTGCTGCACACCGGCATCGGCAGCGGCCTGCTCCAGCGCAGCGCGGCTGTCCGCGTCCAGTGCGGTGCTGCTGGTGACCAGCAGGTTTTCTATGCCAAGGGACACGCCGGTGGTGCCAAGGGCATCGGTGGCGGCGGTGCACAGTGCGTCAGGGTAGCTGACCCACAGGGTCACGCTGCCCGCAAAGCGGGTCTGCCATGCGGCGATATCGGCGGTCAGCTGGGCGGCGCGCCCCTCCCGGCTCTTGCCGCCGGAAGCGCCGAAGTCCTGCTTGCGGGTGATGATGTTGGGGAACTGCACCCCGGTAAGCACCACCTGCTCGTAGCCCATGCCCTGCACCTCTTCAATGAGGTCGCCGACATACTGCACCGCGCTTGCGGCAAAGGGGTTCATCCACGCCTTGCCGCCCTTGGCTGCGCTGACATTATCCAGCCAGAGGCTGTTGCCGTCGTAGTGCACACCCATGCTGCGGTCGGTATACACCGACACCGGGTCGGTAAAGGCGGCAAGCTGCGCCGCCGGGATGACGCCCTCTTCCCGCAGGATGGCGGCGATACTTGCCGCATCCACCGGGTTTTCGGCGATGCTCCGGGCGGCATTCGCCACCCCGGAAGCGTAGTACACCGTACCGGCGGCATCCTTCAGGGTGACAAGGGCGTAATCTGCGCCCTGTGCCTTCAGCTGCCGGGCGGCGGCGCGGATGGCGGCTTCATCGGTCAGGGCGGTCACATCCAGCTCTGCCCAGCTGCCGCCGGTAATAGCTTTACCGTCCAGCGGCTTTTCCTCTTCCGGCTCCGGCTCAGCCGCTGCCTGCGAGGCAGCGGCGCTGCTTGCTGCCGCAGAGGAGGCTGCCGCCTCGGCGCGGGAAGCGCTTTCGGCCTCCAAGTCCCGATCCTTGACCACCGTGTACCAGGTGTGGGTGGCCCAATCCAGCACATGGGGTGCGGCAAACCATGCGGCTACCAGCACCGCCGCCACCAGCACCACGATGCCGATGCCGCGCTTTACGCGTGTTTCACGGCTGTAAAAGCTGCGGTTATAATGCTTGACCTTCTGACGTTTATTCTTAGCCATGGTATCCTTTCCTCCCTGTCTGCATTACAGGATGACGGAGTGTCCGGTAAAGCCATAGATCGCCAGCGCCAGCACGCCGATATACACCAGCGTGATGGGCAGGCCGCGGAATGCCTTGGGGATGGCTTTGCTGCGCAGGCGGTGGCGCGCCTCGGTGACCAGCAGCACCGCCAGCACATAACCGATGCCGCTGCCAAGACCAAAGCCAAGGCTTTCGCCAAGGGTAAAGCTCTGGGTGCGTTCCACCAGCACCGTGCCCAGCACGCCGCTGTTCAGCGCAGCCAGCGGCACGATGCGCAGCAGCTGGGCGCGGCGGGGCAGGCTGCGCAGCAGCCACAGCACCAAGTGCTCCGCCAGACACACCGCGGCGATGCTGGCGATATACACCAGCGGGCGCAGCTGGGCGCGGTTATCCAGCGGGGCAATGAACCCGCCGGCAAAAAATGCCACGGGTGCTACCAGGATCTGCGTGATGCACAGCATCATGCCGAACAAAACGCTGCTGGTGCGGTCGTCCCCCACCAGCTGCACCATGCGGGACACGCCCAGTGCACGGGTAAAGATAGCGTTCTGTGCAAAAATAGCCACCAGTGCATAGCTGAAAAACACTGCCGAGCTGCTTACAACTTCCTTCACGGTTCGCGGTCCGCCTCCTTCTGGTAGTGCACGGTCAGGGTATCCCGTGCTTCCTTTTGCAGATATTCCCTGCGCTTTGCAGCTGCAGCGCGCCAGACGGCGCACAGGATGCCCAGCACGATAAAGCCGCCCGCCGGCATCTTAGCCAGCGGCAGCAGTGCCCGGCGCCCCGCCGGGGTGCCGAACACAGTGCCAAGGCTGAGCCACTCGCGCAGCATGCCGATCACGAGCAGCAGCAGCGCGTAGCCCACGGTGATGCGCACGCCCTTGGAGACCGCCTTGTGCACCGTCTCCTGCACGCGACCGAAGCGGTAGGTCAGAAGCGGCTCCACCACCAGCATGGGCAGGTAGATGCCAAGGTTCAAAAGCCTCGTGCCGAACACAAGGTTCAAAATGGGATATGCCGCCAGATACACTGCAGCGGCGCTGGCTGCGTACAAAAGAGCACGGGGCAGCAGCTTTTTTTGCAGCTGCTCCGGCGAGGGCTCCTCGTCCCGCAGGGGCACAAGGCGGCTGAGCAGGCATGCCAGCACGCGGGAGGGCACCAGCAGCAGCGCCACCGCCGCCGCCAGCATCAGGC
>CAVKCU010000147.1:0-4582 GCA_963654645.1 Clostridiales bacterium
GTAGCGCGCCTCGTTCGGGACGAGGAGGCCGTGGGTTCAAATCCCGCTGCTCCGACCAAAAAAGCCAGTACACATTTGTGTACTGGTCTTTTTTTATTTTTGCGCGAACAGGCCGTAAAAAAGCGGCTCAGAAGCACCGACAGGTGTTTCTGAGCCGCAACTATTATATCGTTTCCAGCAGTGCGGGCAGCTGGGCAAGGTCGTCGATGACGTAGGGACTGGCCTTTTCCAGCCGGGCGCGGGACTGATGCCCGCCGGTGTACAGCACACAGACCGCACCAATGGCAGCAGCCACCGCGGCGTCGTGGTCGGTGTCGCCGACCATCACGCAGGCCGCCGGGTCGATGCCGGTGCGGCGCAGATAGTCAGTGCCAAGCTGTACCTTGCTTACGCCGTAAATGTCCGCAAGGCCGAGCAACTCGGTAAAAAAGCCTTGCAGACCCCGGGCGGATACCTGCTCGATCAGGTAATCACGGCGGGAGGCGGAAAGCACAGCCTGCTGCCAGCCCATGCGGGCCAGCGTTTGCAGGGTGTCAACGGCGTGTGCCGTTACAGCGCAGCCGGGCACACCGGCGTTGTAATGCTCCATAAAGCAGGCGGCAAGCTCCGGGTATGGGTGCCGCGCAAAGTCGAACCCGGCGCAGCGGTAGTAGTCCTCAATGGGAAAGCCGAACAGTTCCCGGTAGGCCGCCAAATCGTACCGCTGGGGGTAGCCGTGGATCTCCAGCATCCAGTTCAGGCAGCTGTGGGTAAAATCCACATCGTCCATCAGGGTACCGTTCCAGTCCCAGAAGATCATACCGTTTGGCTGCATGGAAACCTCCTTGTGTTATTCCGCCGCAAATATCTTGCGCAGGGCAGCGTTGCTCTCGATCAGCTTTACCAGCACAACGCCCAGCACTGTGCAGCTGATCAGCTCGCCGATGCCCACCGAGATGCCGTTGGTGATGCAGGCCAGCCAGATGGGTGCGCTGGACGTGGGGTCCGGGAACATCACGGCGATCTCGATGCCAATGATCACCGCATTGAACAGCACCGGGGGCAGGCTGGCGGCAAGGGCAAGACCCTTGAAGCGCACATTGCGCAGCTTGTAGGTGACAAGGCAGGCCAGCAGGGTAGCCAGTGTGCCAAAGATCACATCCACGATGGTGGAGCCCAGCAGGTTTGCAAGGAAGCAGCCCAGCACAACGCCCACGATGTACTCGGCACCAAACACGGGCAGTAGGCACAGAGCCTCGGCAACGCGCACCTGCACGGCACCATAGGAAAGGGGCTGCAATGCCAGACACAGCACCACATAGATGGCTGCCACTACACCGCAGTGCACCAGCTTACGGACGGAAGAATTCTGATTCATGATAATACTCCAGCGGTTTGATTTTGACCGCACAGGAACCGCCAGCTCCTGTGGGTTTTGCCCGGTACCGCTCGAGTGGCACCGGGGAGCCTAAAATCCTAAGTTGCTCTTTGAGGATACTGCACAAAAAAGCACAGCAGTAGGGAGTATATCACAAAATCGGACGGAATGCAATGGGAAGAGGAGGATTGAAACTGCCTTTACGACCCCTGTTGTAAAAATGGGGTTCAGGAAAGTCCGCAGACTTTCCTGAACCCCGAAATTTTAAATTTTACCCTCTGGGGTGACCGGTGTAAACCAGCGCCACGGTGTCGGGACCGGTGTTGGCAGAGACCACACCGCCCAGCTCAAATACGAGCAGCGGCGGCTTGCCAAAGGCCTTGCGGCAGGCTTTTTCCAGATCCTCTGCCTGCGGGATGCTGGTGTGACCGATCATATACTCAAAGTCCTCCACATCTCCGGCGCGCTTCTGGCACAGGTCTACCATGGCGGGCACGACCTTATCATCGCCGCGCACCTTGGCCTCTACTTTGGTCTTGCCGTCGATCAGGGTAATGATGGGGCGGATGCCCATCAGCTCGCCCATGACGGCAGCGGCGGCGGAGATGCGACCGCTCTTTTTCATCTGCTTCAGACTGTAAGGTCCCAGCACGATCTCCATGCAGTTCATCTGCCGTTCAAACTCGTGGATAACGTGGCGGATCTCTGCGCCGTTCTGCAGCTTGCGTGCCATCTCGCACAGGTACCAGCCGAACACCATAGAATAGGTGTGGGGGTCCAGCAGATGGATGTTCAAGTGGTGCTCCGGGCGCTCCTCCCGCAGCATGCCCTGTGCCATCAGGGCGTTGTTGTAGGTGGAGGAGCCGGACTTGTTGATGGGCACATGGATGACATCGGTGTAGCCCTCGTCCACATACTGGCAGTACTTTTCACAGAACTGGATGGGCGTGATGGCAGCGGTAGAGGGCACACCCTTTGCCGCGCGCATCTTATCGTAGAACTCGGTGTTGGTGCAGTCCACACGCTCAACATAGTCCACATCATCCAGCAGGATGTGGAAGCTCATGATATCAATGCCGTACTTTTCAGCCATCTCCTGCGGGATATCGCAGGAGGAATCGGTCAGAATCGCGATCTTGCTCATATTGTCCCTCATTTCCATTCATAATCTCGTAGGTGACCGTGGTCCAGCAGCTCCGGGAAATCCCACTGCCGCAGCACCTCATACACACCCACCGCCACGCTGTTGGAAAGGTTCAGGCTGCGGCAGGTGTCCCGCATGGGCATGCGGATGCAGTGCTCCTGATTTTCCGCAAGCAGCGCCTCCGGCAGCCCGGCATCCTCGCGACCGAATACCAGATAAGCCCCGTCCGGGTACTGTACATCGGTGTAGCGCTGGGGCGCCTTGGTGGTAAAGTAGTAGTAGGGGCCGTTGTTGCGGGCAAAAAAGTCCGCAAGGCCGTCGTAATAGGTGATGTCCAGATAATGCCAGTAATCCAGCCCGGCGTGCTTGAGCTTTTTATCATCGATGGCAAAGCCCATGGGACCTACCAGATGCAGACGGCAGGCGGTGCAGGCACAGGTGCGCGCCACGTTGCCGGTGTTCTGGGGGATGCGGGGCTCTACCAGCACGATATTCAAGGTCGGTTTGTCCATCATAAGATGCCCTCCGGTTCCTCCCGCAGGGGGCACAGGCGGGGCAGCAGCGGCTCGAACCACACGCCGAAGCGGGTGTCCTGCGTATAGGGCGTGCCCTGAATAGCCAGCGAAACAAACTCTGCGGCATTATCGGCGGCGGCGCTCAGGGCGTTGCCCTGCAGCAGCGAGCCGATGAGCACAGCACCGTACAGATCCCCCGTGCCGGGGAAGCTGCGGCTGATATGCAGCTTTTTGATGACGAAGCGGTCTGCACCGGTACCGGCACAGCCGATGTACTTGCCCAGCGGCAGGCCGGTGACCACCGCGTTGGGGGCCAGCGGCTGCAAAGCATCTGCCAGCGCCTGCGCGGCAGCATCGTCCAATTCATCGGTGACGGGCTGCTGCTGCAAAAGCAGCTGCGCTTCGGTGTAGTTGGGCAAAATCAGGTCTGCCGCGCGGCACAGGCTGCGGATGCGCTCGACCAGTGCCGGGGTAACGGTGGAATAGGCCTTGCCGTTATCGCCCATCACGGGGTCCACCACCTTGTATGCGGCAGGCCACAGGGCAAAGGCTCTTTCAGCCAGCGCTACCTGTGCCTCGCCGCCCAGATAGCCGGTATAGATACAATCAAATTGCAGTCCCAGCGTCTGATAGTGCTCCAGCGCGGCTATGCCGTAGGCACTGCCGTCCATCCGGGCGGGGGTGCCAAAGCCGCCGGTGTGGGTGGAAAGCACCACCGTGGGCAGCGCCACCGGCTGGAAGCCCATGACCGACAGCACAGGCAGGATCACTGCAAGGCTGCACCGCCCCACACCGGACAAATCGTGGATGCAAAGGATCTTTTTTGGTTCAACGGGTTTTTGCAAATAGGAAAACCTCCTTGCCGAAGAGCCGCGCACAGCGGCTTATAAAAAGCATCATGCAACAGTATACCACAAATTGCTGCATAAAAAAAGCGTATACCAGATTCTTTTGCGGAAATAATAGCACTGCAAGCCCTGCTATGGCAGACCGAAAGGAGAAATTCAGAATGAAACAGCGAGAAAATTCCGCCGCAGGCATGGTGGTGGGCATGGCAGCCGGTGCAGCTTTAGGGGCTGCCGGCGCCATGGTGGCTACCCAGAGCAAGCGCCAGATGCGCCGCAATGTGCGCAAGGTGATGAAGGGTGCAGAAAACGCGGTGATGCAGCTGGATAAGATGGCTGCCGACTTTGTGGAAAAGCACATCGACTGCTGAACAGCAAAAGCGCCGTCCCGGGCGGAACGGCGCTTTTTGCTATCGTGCGTCTTATTTTACCCAGATGCACATCCGGGCGGTGGTGTTGATCTCGCCCAGCAGGCTCAGATCCATCTGGATGTTGCAGGTCACGGTCAGCGCCTTGTTCACATCGCTGCCGGTCAGCACTGAGGCGGGCAGGTTTTTGATGGTCAGGATGCCGTTGCCCTTTTCAACATCGCCGGTCAGGGTGCCGGTGTAGGTCACATCGCCGATGGTCAGACCGGTCAGGCAGCCGGTCACGTTGAGTTTGGTCACCTGCTTGACGGGCAGCGTCAGGGTGTAGGTGCCGTTGGACTGGCGGGTAAGGG
>CAVKCU010000148.1:0-4578 GCA_963654645.1 Clostridiales bacterium
GCTCATCATGACCATGCCCACACAGGTGTCCGCACTGGGCTTTCTGCAGCTGATCTCCAAGATGGGCTTGAAAAACAGCTTCATCCCCCTGATCGTCCCCAGCATTGCAGCACCTACTGTGTTCTTCTTCATGAAGCAGTATCTGGACGCCTCCCTTCCCATGGAGATCGTGGAGGCTGCCCGCATTGACGGCGCAGGCGAGTTCTATACCTTTAATAAGATCGTGCTGCCCATCATGAAGCCGGCTCTGGCTGTGCAGGCCATCTTCTCCTTCGTGGCAAGCTGGAACAACTACTTCATCCCGGCTCTGGTGCTGGACACTGCCGACAAAAAGACCCTGCCCATCCTGATCGCCCAGCTGCGCAGCGCGGACTTCCTGAAGTTCGATATGGGCAAGGTGTACATGATGGTGGCAATCGCCATTCTGCCGGTCATCATCGTCTACCTGCTGCTGTCCAAGTTCATCGTCCGCGGCGTTGCTCTTGGTGGCGTCAAAGGCTAAAATTCCGACAACCGCCTCACAATAACACCTTCATTTCTCTGTTACAGCATAGCAAAGCCCCCGGGGGACACACCCTCGGGGGCTTTGTGCGCGGAAAGACTAATTTTATGTTTGCAACTCTGGAAAATCTGCAGATTTTCCAGAGTTGCTTTTTCACGGGAGAGAATGCTGCCCGCAACGCCGCGCTTTCGCAGAAAGCGGCGCTGCAAATGCTGTTGCCCTTCACGACCCCCACCCGTGAAAAGGGGATTCAGAAACGCCCGCAGGCGTTTCTGAATCCCGAATTAAAAATAATTTTTCCGCTGAAAATGGCTAGAGTGCAACAACGACAACCGCCACCAGCGGTGGAAACAGGGAGGAGTTGTTGGGGCAGCGGCCAGCGAGACGCGCGTGCCGCCCAAGGCACGATGCGGATGCTGGGTGCCGCAACCCGATAGCGGAGCGCATTCCAAATCGTCCTGCGCAGAGAGCATGCGATGGGATTCAGATCAAAATCCCATCGCAATGGTCGATCTCGTGCTGGATGATCTGCGCCGTCCAGCCGGTAAAGGTCTTGATGCGGGGTTTGCCGTCCATGGTCTGGTACTGTACCTTGATGCTCTGGTATCGCTTTGTTTTCCGCACGCCTTCCAGCGAAAGACAGCCCTCCTCGGCCTCATACAGACCGGACTTTTTCAGGATGACCGGGTTGAACAGCACCAGATACCCGTCCTCGGTCTCCACCGCGATGATGCGCTTGCGCACGCCGATCATGTTGGCAGCCATGCCCACACAGCCGTCGGCGTGGGCGGTCAGGGTCTCCAGTAGGTCCCGGGCAACAGGGGCGTCTTCCGGGGCGGCAGGGGCGGACTTCTGCGCCAGAAACAGCGGGTCGTGCATGATAGGCTGGATCATAGTAAAATCTCCTTTATGTTTCAGTTCGGCTTAAAAGGATGCCTGCCAGCAGCCCGGCAGCAGCCGGGAGCACCCAGCCGAAGCCCAGTGCCGCCAGCGGCAGGGCGTTGGCAAGGGCGGAAAGGGCACCAAGGGGCAGCGCGGCGGCAATGCTCTGCACGGCGGTGCAGCCGATGCACAGCGGGTAGACCCGGCGGCGCTGCTCCAGCCCGGGCACGAAGGAAAGCGCGATCAGCACAATGGCTACCGGGTACAGGGCGTTGAGCACCGGCACGGACAGGCGCAGAATTTCTGCCAGCCCCAGATTGGCGATCAGCATACTGGCGGCAGCAAAAAAGGCGGCAAGAGCAGGGTAGGGGATACGGGGCAGCAGGGTGTGGAAATACTCTCCCACACAGGCGATCAGCCCTACACAGGTGTTGAAGCATGCCAGCATAAAGATGGCGGCAAGCAGCACCAGCCCCGCTTTGCCGAACAGCCGTTCTGCCAGCACGGTCAACACCTCGGCACCGGTGGCAAGACCGGGCGCGGCGGCACCGGTCAGCGCCCCGGCGTGCCCCAGCATGGCGTAGACCGCCAGCAGCAGCCCGCCCGCCACAAGCCCGGCGCGGATGGCACTGCGCTGCACGTCCTGCTCCCGGGCGACGCCCTGTGCCCGGATATTCATGGCGATGACTGCGCCAAAGTTCAGCGCCGCAAGGGCGTCCATGGTCTGGTAACCGTACAATACTCCTTGTAAAATAATAGTGGAACTGTACGTATCGGTAGGTGCACCATACTGCGCAGCCGGCGGATGCAGCAGGCAGCCGCCGAACAGGATCAGAATCAGAACCAGCAGGCAGGGGCAGAGCAGCCTGCCCAGCCAGCGGGTGAGCCTGTCCGGGTGCAGCGCCACCAGAAAGGCTGCGCCGAAGAACAGCACGGAGTACCCCAGCTGCAGCCCGGCGCTGCTGCCCAGCAGCGGGGTGAGCATGGCAAAGGAGGTGCTTGCGGTGCGCGGAATGGCGAGACACGGCCCGATGGACAGGTAGATCAAAACCATGAATACCTGCGCGAACACCGGGTGCATCCGCCCGGCAAGCTTGTCCAGACCGTCTGCCCGTGCCACCGCGATGACTCCCGCGACCGGCAGACCCACAGCACTGATAGTAAGACCCAGAAAGGCAGACCAGAAGTTTACCCCCGCCTTTGCACCCAGATCAGGCGGGAAGATCAGGTTGCCTGCCCCGAAAAACATGGAAAATAACGTAAAACCGACAAGCAGCAGCTTGCGGCCCTTGAGCGCTTGTGTCAATACCGTTCCCTCTTTCCTGCGCCGGTGCCAAGATGCACCGCATACTGTATCCAGTTTACACTGGATACAAATTCATGTCAAGCGAACAACGGTTGAATAAAAGTATATACAGCGCAAGCCGACCCGCCGCAGGTGGTGCACAGGTCATTCCCCTTTGCAGGACGGTATGGTATACTATACCTTATAATAGGCAGGGGAAGAGGGCAGTTTATGAAGCAGAACAAGCAGTTTTTCCGCCGTCTGCTGGCGGTGGCGTTCTGGCTGGCGGTCTGGCAGGCTGCAGCCATGGTCATCGGGCAGGAGGTGTTTCTGGTATCGCCGGTGCAGGCGCTGCACACCTTGGTGCAGCTGCTGCCGAGGGCAGATTTCTGGCAGCGGGTGGTCTTCAGCTCCGGGCGCATTCTGCTGGGCTTTGCGCTGGGTGCAGTGGTCAGCGTGGTGCTGGCGGTATGCGCCGCCCGGTGGAGCGCCGCCGATGTGCTGCTGGCTCCGGTGATGCAGCTGGTCAAGGCTACACCGGTGGCAAGCTTTATCATTCTGGCACTGGTCTGGGTGCGGGGCAGCGCGCTTTCGGTGCTTATCAGCTTTTTGATGGTGCTGCCGGTGCTGTACGGCGTGGTGCGCACCGGCATTGCCGGGGCAGACGTGCAGCTGCTGGAAATGGCGGCGGTGTTCCGTCTGCCGCCGGGGCGCCGTCTGCGTGCGATCTGGCTGCCGGCGGTGCTGCCGGCCTTCCGGCAGGGGTGCAGCGTGGCGCTGGGCATCTGCTGGAAAAGCGGCGTGGCGGCCGAGGTCATCGGCCTGCCCAACGGCAGCATCGGCGATGCACTCTACCGCGCCAAGATCACCCTTTCCACGGGGGAACTGTTTGCGTGGACCTTTGTCATCATCCTGCTGAGCGCAGGCTTTGAAAAGCTGTTCCTGCTTGCACTGGACAAAGCCGTGGGTGCAGTGCTGGGAGAGGAGGGGACCAAATGCTGAAGATTCAACACCTGACAAAACAGTTCGGCGCAGCGCCGCTCTTCACCGACCTGTGCATGGAGGTGGATGCCCCCGTGGTGCTGTGGGCACCCAGCGGCTGGGGCAAGACCACCCTGCTGCGCATCCTGATGGGGCTGGAACGCCCCACCACCGGCAGCGTGGAGGGCGTAGGCCGGGTGGCGGCGGTCTTTCAGGAGGATCGCCTTTGCCCCCAGCTGAACGCGGTGCAGAACGTCACCTTGGTGCTGCCGGGGGCAGAAAACCAGTACAAAGAGCAAATTGTAAGTGATTTTCAACAGCTTGGAATGGGACTTGCAGCCCTGCAGCTGCCTGCCCGCAGACTTTCCGGCGGGCAAAAGCGGCGGGTGGCGCTGCTGCGGGCACTGTGGGCACCCAGCGATACCCTGCTGTTGGACGAGCCCTTTACCGGCATGGACCCGGACACCCTGCAGCGGGCGGCGGCGCTGCTGCGGCAGCGCTGCGCGGGCAAGCCGGTGCTGCTGGCGACCCACGATGAAAGCGCCATCCGCGCCCTTGGCTGGCGGGTGGTGGAGCTGGAAAAGCTGGGGACAAAAGAAAAAGCCTGAGAGGGCTTACAGCAGCTGGGCAAGGATGCTGTTCTGGACGATGAGCCCGGCGGGGGTCAGAGCGAGGGTACTGCCATCGAAGGTGGCATACCCGGCGCGGACACAGTTTTGCACAAAGGCCAGCTGTGCGGTGGAAAACTGTTTGCCGTACAGGGCTTTGTAGGCTGCAAGGTCCAGCCCTTTGCGCAGCCGCAGCTGTAAAATCAGGTAGTCCTCTGCGCCGCAATTGCCGTCCATGATGGGCGAGGCGGCGTCCTGCAGAAAAGCGGC
Source organism: Clostridiales bacterium (assembly GCA_963654645.1). Lineage (GTDB taxonomy): Bacteria > Bacillota > Clostridia > Oscillospirales > Ruminococcaceae > Faecalibacterium. The sequence continues at coordinate 4,529 of CAVKCU010000148.1, forward strand.
GGTGTCCGGCGCGTAGCAGAACCGCTTGCCGCCCATGCAGGAGTGCGCCG
>CAVKCU010000149.1:0-4565 GCA_963654645.1 Clostridiales bacterium
CTCAAGGTTCGATGAAGGCTTGTAGAAAGCATATCACAATCAAACAAGTGTTTTTAGGACGTATCAGGTCCGGTTTTGAGGGAGAAAACCGGACTTGGAAGGTCCGGTTCTTGTGAACGGCTCTGGATAGAGCATACCATAAAATTGCTCGATTTTTTAGGAAGTGATACTTCCGCTTTTTGCCTTCAAAACCGGAAGTAATAGTTCCGGTTTTGTACAATATTGAATGAATCAACGACGATTTTTCTAAAACAATTTTTTCTCCAAGAAAATTTGCTTATTCGGTGTCAACGAGGATGCACAGTCGGCGCAATTTTGTGCTGAATATCGGGTTTGGGCGAAGCCCAACAAGTGTTTTTGAAGTCGGATTTGTAAAATCAGATTCAAAAATCGTGAGTTGGTACAAACTCGCCCTGCTTGCTGCGATTGCAAACTCGAAAACTTCCTGAGCAAAAAAATAACCGTCCGCTTCAAGTTGAACTTGAAAACGGACGGTCCTGATTACAAAATGATTTTCAAATTTGGAAAGCACGTTGAGAGGTTTCATAGCGCCCGCAAGCAATGCAGACGTATATACATCTGCTTATTTTGCGTTGCAAAATACTTGTTGGGGACACCCAAACCCTTGAACTGCACCGGAACGGTGCAGGCTGCGCGATGAAATCACTGAATAGCAACGTCGCTATACAGGATAAGAAGTATCTTGTCAATAACGCAGTTGTCGTTATTCATCTACGCCAAAATCTTTTACCTTCAGCGTTTTACAGTTCTCCATCACGGTGCGCACAATGGGAGTGGACAGACCGTCCGGTGCATCGGCGGTAACATCCAGCGTTACCGAAACTTTGCAGCCGTCTGCGCTGAGCAGGTGGGTGATGACTTCTTCCACCAGCCGCTGCACATCACGGTTGATGCGGGTGGTGTCCAACTCGGCAGTCATGTAGAACCGGGTGTTTTTGGGCGGAGCGGGAACAGCGGCAGGCTGCGCTGTCGGCGGCTGATGCAAGGTTACAGTGGGGTCAATGGGAGCGTCCGGGGGAAGGTTAAAAAGGGTGGGCTGCTCGCCGCCCTGAGCAGTATGAGCAGGCTGCACAACCACTGCGGGAGTACTTTTTTCTGCCAAAAGCTGCTTGCGGGCAGGATCCAGCTTGACCAAAAGATCGGAGGTGTTGATGCAGTCCACAAACTGGTTATACCGCAGTTCTACATAGCGGTCGCCCGTGTAACCGGCTGCAAGGGCAAAATATTCCTGCGAGTTCAGACCGGTACGGATGGCGTCCTCCAGCACACTGTACTTGGCAAGGCGGGGCAGATAGCAGTAGGTGCACAGATACTCCCACAGCTTCTTGATCTGGATGCAGTCGGTGTCCTTCCACAGCACATTATTCAGTTCCATCAGCAACAGAGCAGGTGCCCATTTGGTGATAAGGGTCTCGCTTTGCTGCATTTTGCGGGAAGCCTTTGCCACGATGCTGTCCGTGCCGCCGGAAATGCGGCTGGCGTCCCACTGGATGGTTTTCATATCCACAAAACAATCGATCTCCGGGGTCAGCAGCCAGCAATAGGTCTCCTTGATGCGGGCCTCTACGGTATCGTTGCAGCGGTGAAGATTGGCGTCCACCTCTTTATTCTGGGCGGCATCAAGGTTCAACGTTTCCTTGTCATCCTGAATGGAACGCCATGCACGGAAGTCCCGGACGGCCTGCCGGAGAGAGAGCATCGCCTCCTGATCCGGTGCCACGAAAGCCAGCATATTGCGGTAGGTGCGGGGCTTTGAGCCGTGGTTGTTCAGGATGTTTTCAGCAACAGTGATGGCGGCACTCGCTCCTGCGTTAGCGCGGTGGGTGTCCTCAGTGCGCAGAATGACCAGCCGGGCCGCCTGTTCGTCCGGTACATCCAGCGAGGAAGCGGGGCAGACGTGCAGACCTGCAAATGGTTCCTCCCGGCGCAGTTTCTTCAGCCGGGATTCGATTTCCTCGATCACATCGGCTTCGGCCACCTGCGTTGCACGGTCCTGCGCAGTTTTGCGCAGAGTGGGGCGGGTGTCGAACCAGTAGCGGTCGCCGTTGGTGTTGGTGTAAAGGTAGGCCAGCGAGCCTCGCAAGGTGTTCAGGGCGTCGTTGAAGTCAGCAATGTTTTCACCGGGCTGGACAACACCCAGCCGGATGCGGGATGCTTCGATACCTCGCACTGCCTGCGAGCGCACAGTGGGAGCGCTGCCCAGCATGATGGTGCGCGCTACACGGCGGGATGCCATGATGCGCCCATACCGCTGGTTGCTCTGGTCCTTCTGGTAGGGGACAGAGTTCTTGCCGTCGATCTCGGTGTTGACAATGGAGTTCCAGCCCTCCGGCAGATAGCGGATCAGCTCATCCCGGACGTTGGGAACATCCAGCGAGAGAGAACCCGGCATGATCATGGCACTGGCATCGCTGCCCATCCACAGCTCATGGATGACCGCAGCCATCAGCCGCAGCACGCCGCGGGTGCGCTGGAACCGCTCCAGTGTGGACCAGTCATCGTACAGACGGTCGAAGATCTCCGGGTGGATGGGGTAGCAGGAGATCATCCGGTCGCGGTACTCCACCTCTTTGACCTCCGGCGGAAAATCGCCGGGGTTGGTTTGGTACAGCTGGCTGAACTGGGTGCAGACCCGGTCGCGGGCTTCCGGGTCCTTGCAGTCAAGGAAGAGGCGGCGGCGCACGACTTCAAAGCCTTCGTTGGCGGCAACAGGTTTCCAGATGGATTCCATCCGCCCGAAGGTGTGCTCGATGGTCTCCAGTGCGGTCTTTCCCGCTTCGCCGCCGATCTCAATATCAGATTCCGGGATGGAAGCCACCACAAGGCTGTTCTGGCTGGCGCGGGCGGCTTCGGTGATCTCCTGAATAAAGGAGATGAAGTTGTCGAAAGAACCAGCGGGCAGACCTTTAACGCCGTAGATGCGCTTTGCGTATGCCACCAGCTCGTCCATCAGCACCAGACAGGGGCCGCAGGCATCGAACAGATTTTTCAGTGCTTCGCTGCCGGGAGAAACGCCCTTTTTGTCGGCTTCCTTCACAAAATCGTACAGTTCCGGCCGACCGGCGGATTCTGCCAGCTGTGCCGCCATCTCGCCCCACAGGGTATTGATGGTGATACCGGGGAAGTTGATGGGCCGTTTGGTGCGTGTGGGGTCCAGTGCGGTGCCCACAAGCACCGCCACATTTGCCTTGGGCAGGGCAGATACCCCTGCCTGCGCCAGCACCGGCTTGATGTTGGGGATGCGGTCTGCCGATACCTTGCCCCGCATCATGTGGTAAAGCGCCAGCATACTGTGGGTCTTGCCGCCGCCAAAGGCGGTTTTCAGCTGGATGACCGGCTCGCCATCCTTTCCGCTGACCCGCTTGAGTGCCTGCACCAGCAGACCGGTCATGCCCTCGGTGACGTAGGTGCGGGCAAAAAACTCCACAGGGTCACGGTATTCAAAGGCACCCTCGCCCCGTGCTACCTGCGCCAGATCGGCGGCAAACTCTGCGTTTTTGTAGCGTCCCTGCGCTACATCCGGGTGCGGCTCCATCACGTCCCGCCAGCTGGGCAGACCGGACAGTGTTTTGCTCATAATGCCGGTGTGGGCGGCCTTGGGCTTCGCCGGGGCAGCAACCTCCATCACGTTGGTGGAACCTTCAGCACTGCCGTAGCGGAGCTGGCGCAGAATTTTGCGAATCTCCTCGGCGGCTTCGTCGTCAAAAGCTTCGCACAGGCGCGCCATGGTGTCCAGCGCACGCCATGTGTCATCCTCCGAAAAATCGGCCCCGCCGATGTGCGCCAGCTTGTTGCGCACCCCCATCAGCTCTTTTGCCCAAGTGCGGTAGTCGATGGACAGTTTCCGCTTGAACAGGTCGTTCCACTTGCGGTCAAACAGACGCAGGCAGTTTGCCATATCCAGCGAATCCATCAGGGTGGCGTAATCGCCGTTGTCATCCGGCAGGTCCCGCACCTGATCGGAAAGGGTCATCAGCACCTCCTGCCACCAGTTATCCTGATATTCCCGGCGCATTTCCTGACAGATATAGCCTGCCAGCAGCGGGTGCAGCACCCGGAACGCCTGCTGTACTTTGGTGTAATTCTCGCTCATTGTTTCGTTCCTCCCGGTATTGCATCAAAAGAAAGAGGTCTGTTCCGGCGTTGCCTGCTGCAGCTCTGCGGCACGGGACTGGATCTCCCGCCATGCCACCACAAGGGCGTTGTAGGCGTAGCCCTCCTGCGTCCAGCCCTTGCGTTCGGCAAGGGTATACAGCCGGTAGGCAAGGTCTTTGGCGCGCTCGGCGTTGGAACCCAGCATGGGTGCCACGATCTGGGCACACGCCTCCACGCCGCCAGTCTCCATAGCACGGGTAAGCTGCTGGCAGAGCAGCCAGATGCTTTCCTCCCGCGTATCCACCTTTTCCGGCAGCTCCTCGCGGGTCAGCAGGCGGACGATGCCCTTTTCGGCGCTCAGCACACCCTTTGCCGCCAGTGCCGCCACCGAGGTGTTCTTGGCGCGTGCCAGCGTATCTGCATCGCCAAATTTAAGGTTGTTGAAGGCG
>CAVKCU010000150.1:0-4543 GCA_963654645.1 Clostridiales bacterium
GCCATGCCGCTCATCAGCTGGCTTGCCATATCGTTGCTGAACACCATTTGCAGCATCGCCAGCACGGTGGTCAGGGTGGTCATCAGGATGGGGCGCATACGGGTCTTGCCGGTGGCGATCAGTGCGGCCCGCCGCTCCATGCCGCCCATGCGCAGCTGGTTGGCGTAGTCCACGAACACGATGCCGTTGTTGACGACGGTGCCCATCAGCACGATGAAGCCCATCAGGGAGATCATGGTGAGCTGCTGGCCGGTGACCAGCAGGCCGATCAGGCCGCCGGTAAAGGCCAGCGGCACGGTGAACAGCACGATGAAGGGGGACAGCAGGCTCTGGAACTGCGCCACCATGACAAGGTACACAAAGGGCAGTGCCAGTGCCATCCACTGGATCATCTCGTTGGTCATATAGTTGACGCTGTCGCTCTCGCCGCCCATGGAGAAGGAGCAGCCCTCCGGCATCTCGTCGGTAAGGGCAAAGGCATCCAGCGCCTTTTTCACCGCACGCGCCTGCACCGTGGTGTTGTAGCCCGGGGCAGTCTCGGCGGTCACCGTGACGAACTGGTTCTGGTTCTCGCTGGTGATGGAGTCCGGCGCGGTGCCGGTGGTCCAGCTGGCGATATCTGCCAGCGTGCAGGTGCCGGTGGCAGTGGTGCCGTCTGCGGACATGACAGAGGTCTCAAAGGTCATATCCATCATGTTTTCCTTGGTCAGCGGGTCCAGATTGTTGCTGATCTGCACATCCATGGTAGTGCCGTCCACGGTAACAGGGGTCTGTGCCGTGGTGGTGGTGGTCAGCTTTGCCGCGATCTGCTGGTACACCTGCGCAACGGTCAGACCGTAGGCGCGCACCTTGTCGCGGTCCACCTGCAGGATGATGGTGGAATCGCCCACACCCAGACCGTTGGTAGCGTTCTGGAAGCCCTCGGTGCTGTTCACCATGTCCACCACCTTCTCGGACAGGGCGGTCAGGGTCTCGGTATCGGTGCCGTAGATTTTGATGGTCAGACCGGTGGACAGCTGGCTGGTCAGATCGTCGGTCATACCGTACTGCTGGACGGTAGCGGTGCAGTCCGCTACCCCTGCCACGGCTTCCTCCATGGCCTTGCAGGCGGCGGCGATCTTGGAAGAGGAGAGATCCTCGTTGAGCTTGACGTTGATCTTGTACTTGCCGTAGCCGTTGGCGGCGTTCAGCAGGTCGGTGATGGTGGAGGGCAGGCCAAGGTTGGAAACATCCATGCCCGCCACGGTGTTATCGGGGGTAATGCCTACCTCCTCCACGCCGTCCACAGCCATTACGGCCTGCACCACCTTGCCGGCAACATCATAGGATTCCTGCTGCGAGAGGGTATCGGTGGTGGAAAGGGTGATCATTGCCTCGTTGCTGGTGCTGGTGGGCAGCAGCACGATGCCCATGGAGAACACCCGCCAGCAGCAGAACACCAGCAGCAGCACAGCGGCTGCCAGCGGCACAAAGCGCTTTTCCAGCGCCTTTTCCAGACTGCGCCCGTAGGCGTCCTGAATTTTATCGAACCATGCCAGCTTTTTGGGCTGGGCGTTCTTCAGCACGGTAGCCGAGGCGGCGGGCACCACGGTCAGCGCCACGATGAGGGACGCCATCAGGCAGTAGCCGATGCACAGGGACATGGGACCCATCAGGCTGCGGATGAGGCTGGCAGAGAACACCGCCGGCAGGAACACGCACACCGAGGTAAGGGTAGACGCCACAACGGACATGCCCACCTGACGCGCACCCTGCACCGCAGCGCGGGCGGCGGGCACGCCGCGTCCGCGCAGACGGTAGATGTTCTCGATGACAACGACAGAGTTATCCACCAGCATACCGATGCCCAGCGAAAGGCCTGCCAGCGTCATAACGTTCAGGTCAAGCCCGGTGAAGTACATCAGCACCACGGCGCACAGCACCGACAGAGGGATACTGATGCCGACCACCAGCGTGGGTTTGACATCTTTCAGGAAGACAGCCAGCACGATGATCGCCAGCGCAGCACCCACCAGCATACTGGTGAGGATGCTCTTGATCAGGATGCTGATGTAGTTGCCCTGATTGGACAGCACCACAACATGCAGACCGTCGTACTGCGCCTCCAGCTCCTTGAAGGCATCCAGACAGTTGGCGGATACGTCGCCTGCGCTGGAGCTGTCGTCCTTGTAGATTTTCAGCACCGAAGCCTGCTCGCCGTTCAGGCGGGTATAGCTGTCGGCGGCGTTGTCGATGACTTCCACGTCTGCCACGTCCGAAAGGCGCACGTCGCCGTAGCCCTCCACATGGAGCAGCAGCGCACCGCGGATATCGTCTACGCTGTCGTATTCCTCGCCCACCTTCAGCAGCCACGAGGTGCCGTCCTTATCCTTGACGTAGCCGGCGGGCATGGAGAAGTTCTGGGCGTAGATCAGGGTGGAAAGGGTCTTGATATCCAATTGCTTAGCCACATCAGCACTGGCAAGCGCCTTTTCCTTGGCGGTCTCGTACTGGGTCTTGGCCTCGCTGAGCTGCTTTTCGTACTCATTCAGCTGCTCGCGTGCTTCGGTAAATTTCATATAGGCGTTGAGCTGCTGCTGGGTAAAGCTGCCCAGTGCCTTGGAGAACTCGCCCATCATGCCGGGCACGTTGTCCATGGCCTTGATGGTATCTTCCAGCGTCTTATAGATGACGTTCAGGCTGTCCTGCAGCTGCAGCTCGTCTGCCAGATCCGCAGCGCCCTCGCCCTGCGTACCGGTCTCGGTGTTGATGCGGTTCTGCAAGGTCTGCAAGGCAGTGGAAAGCTTATCGGTGATATTGCGCAGCTCGGAGACGATCTCGATCAGAGAGTCGATATCCCGCATGCCGGTGTTGTTGAACTTATCCAGAACACGCTGCAGGCCGGCCTGCACCTCGATCAGTGCCTGCTGCACCTCGGGCTCCTTGACCACGGCGATCAGGTTGTTGACGCTCTGCAGCAGTGCCTCGGCCTGCTTGCGCACCACCTCTACGGCATCCCCGACCTCAGAGGACAGGGTGCCCATGACAGAGTTGGACACGGTGTTGCCGAAGTTTTTGAACTGCTTATCGTATTCTGCACGACCGGCCTCGATCTTGGCCTCGGCCTCTTCCAACTGGGCATGCGCCGCCTCCAGCTGGGTGTCGATCAGCTCCATCAGCTTTTCGTTGATATCATCCACTTTTTCCTGATTCAGCTGCACCTGCACCAGCTGCTCCACAAGGCCGCTGGAGGACACGCTGGACACACCGCCCTTGCGCTGGACGTAGGGGGTCATGGTGTTCTTGATGAAATCAGAAAGCTCGTACACCGAACTGCCCTCGCGGCTGACCGCCACGGTCATAAAGGCGTTCATGTTCATGCTGTACTGTATGATAGAAGGAGTCAGTGCCGTACTGGGCAGGTCGCTCTTGGCCTGATCCAGCTTGTTGGACACCTGCACCAGTGCGCTGTTCATGTCCGTGTCGTCTACGAATTTCATCAGCAGCAGGCTGTAGTTTTCAGCCGAGGTGGCGGTGATCTTTTCCACACCGGGCACCGTAAGCGCATTCTGCAGCACGTCCGAGACCTCACTCTCCACGCGCTCCGGGCTGGCACCGGGATACACGGTGACCACCATCAGATACGGGGTGCTGACATCCGGCAGCAGATTGGTCTTCATCTTGGTGACCGACACAAAGCCGAGCATCAGCACCATGATGACTGCAACCAGCACCGTAAATGGTTTTTTGACACTGAATTTTTCCATCTTATCCTACCGTTTCTCTGCCGCACCGCCCGGCGCCGCAGTTCCTCCACCTTTGTGGGGCAATAAGGTCTTAACATTCCTATTATACACGCAAGGCGTGTGCTTTCAATAGCGGGGCGGCGAATCTTTTGCGAAAGTTGTGTCAAAATCTGCAAAACGCACAACTTTGCCGCAGAATAACCGGCATTCTGTCCACCTTTCTTCCTTCTGCCGCCGGACAGAATTTCGACACCTTTTCCGTACTGCATACGGTTGAGCAGGAGGAATCATTGCAGGGGAGGGAAAATTTTACTCCCTCAGTCAAAACCTGACGGTTTTGCCAGCTCCCTCGGAAAGGGAGCCTCTGGCGCAGCCGGAAGGTTTGCGGTTGAGCCGGAAACTTTGCCGTCGCCGCTGAAGCCTTCACCCACCGGGGGAAGGTGGCGCGCAGCGCCGGATGAGGGGCAGCGCCCGTTAGCCCCGTGCGCCCTCTCAGGCGCTCCCGCGCCAGCTCTCCCAAGGGGAGAGCCAAGCCGTAAAGCCCATTGCTAAAGTATTAAGCGTAATGAGAAAGCTTCCGGCAGTGCTCTTGCCTCTCCCTTTGGGAGAGGTGGATGCGAACGTAGTGAGCAGACGGAGAGGGCGCACGCCGTCAGCTATAGCGCTAAAGCTTTAAATGCAACAAGAAACCTTCCCGCCATGCCAAAGGCCCCATCCCAGAGGGGGCTGTCACGGCGCAGCCGTGACTGGGGGAGTTCGTCCCCAAAGACTTTTCTTTTTGCATAGAAATGTGCTTTTGATTATGGTATACTAACAGC
>CAVKCU010000151.1:0-4542 GCA_963654645.1 Clostridiales bacterium
TGGTAAAGATGGCGCGCTTTGCGTCCTCCTGATCCACGGCGGAGACGAACACATGACCGTCCTCCTGCACATCGATCTTGCAGTTGCAGGTGGCGCAGATGTCCTGAATGACCTTGCCGCCCTTGCCGATGACGTCCTTGATCTTGTCGGTGGGGATCATCATGCTGAACATCTTGGGTGCCCAGCGGCTCAGCTCCTGACGGGGCTGGGCGATCACGGGCTTGATGATCTCGTCCAGAATATACAGGCGGCCCTTGCGGCACTTCTCAAAGGCCTCGGCAATGATGTCGTAGGTCAGACCGTCGATCTTAATGTCCATCTGGATGGCGGTAATGCCCTTGCGGGTGCCGCCGACCTTAAAGTCCATATCGCCGTGGAAGTCCTCCACGCCCTGAATATCCAGCATGGTCATCCAGCGCTCGCCCTCGGTGATCAGACCGCAGGAGATACCGGCAACCGGAGCCTTGATGGGCACGCCTGCGTCCATCAGTGCCAGCGTAGAGCCGCAGATGGAAGCCTGAGAGGTGGAGCCGTTAGAGCTGAGCACCTCGGACACGCAGCGGATGGTGTAGGGGAACTCCTCCAGAGAGGGCAGCACCGGCACCAGAGCACGCTCAGCCAGTGCGCCGTGACCGATCTCGCGGCGGCCGGGGCTGCGCGGTGCGCGTGCCTCGCCCACGGAGTACGGCGGGAAGTTATAGTGGTGGATATAGCGCTTGGTCTGCTCGTCGGTCAAATCGTCCATCAGCTGGTTGTCCTTGGTTCCGCCCAGCGTGCAGGTGGTAAGCACCTGCGTCTGGCCACGGGTGAACATACCGGAGCCGTGCACGCGGGGCAGGATGCCCACCTCAGCAGCCAGCGGACGGATCTCGTTGATGCCGCGGCCGTCCACGCGCTTGCCGTCATCCAGCAGCCAGCGGCGCACCACGAACTTCTGCATCTTGTAGCTTACCAGATCCAGATCGGCGGCGGACAGGTCGGGGTATTCCTCGGCGATCTTGTCCATGATGGGCAGCAGGGCTGCGTCACGCACGTTCTTGTCATCGGTGTCCATAGCGGCCTTGAAGTCGTCGAGGTACTTGTTCTGGATGGCGTGGAACACGTCCATGTCCAGACCCACCACCTGAAAATCGATCTTCGGCTTGCCGCGCTCAGCCACGATCTTGTTGATGAACTCGATGATCTTCTTGATCTCAACGTGTGCGGTCTTGATGGCGGTCAGCATGGTGTCCTCGTCCACCTCGTTGGCGCCGGCCTCGATCATCACGATCTTATCCATGGTGGCGGCAACGGTCAGGGCAAGGTCGCTCACCTTGCGCTGCTCCTGGGTGGGGTTCAGCACGATCTCGCCGTCAACCAAGCCCACCTGCACGCCGCCGATGGGGCCGTTCCACGGGATATCGGACACGGCGGTCACCAGAGAAGCGCCGATCATACCGGCGATCTCAGGGCTGCAGTCCGGGTCAAGGCTCATGACGGTCATGGTGATGCACACGTCGTTGCGCATCTCCTTGGGGAACAGCGGGCGCATGGGGCGGTCCACCACGCGGCTGGTGAGGATGGCGCGCTCACCGGGGCGGCCCTCGCGGCGCATGAAGCTGCCGGGGATGCGGCCTGCGGCGTAGAGCTTCTCCTCATACTCCACGTTCAGGGGGAAGAAATCCACGCCCTCGCGGGGCTTGGGGCTCATGACCACGTTGCACATCACGCAGGTCTCGCCGTAGCGGATCAGTGCGCTGGCATTGGACAGGCCGCACATCTTGCCCATTTCAACCTTGAACGGGCGGCCCGCCAGCATGGTTTCGTAGACCTTGAAGTTGTCAAAGGTCTCTTTGCGGGAACCAAATTCGATTGCCATTGTTTCTGCCTCCTTGTTTTTCGGATCGTTCTATCCAAAAAGCCGCGGCATGCGCATCATAGCAATAAATCCAGCGCCCCTGCCCGCAGGCACAGGCGTTCGATTTACTGCTGCAATACGCTGCCACCGCTATTTTGTGCGCATGGGATACATGGAGCTATACATAAAGCAAAGGGCAGGTACCTTTGCGGTACCTGCCCTCCGTTAAAATTACTTACGCAGACCCAGAGTTGCGATCAGAGCACGGTAACGCTCGATGTCCTTCTTCTGGAGGTAGGCCAGCAGATTGCGGCGGCGGCCAACCATCTTCATCAGACCACGGCGGCTGTGGTGATCGTTCGGGTTCTTCTTCAGGTGCTCGTTCAGCTCGTTGATGTGAGCGGTCAGCAGAGCGACCTGAACCTCGGGGGAGCCAGTGTCCTTCTCGGTCAGAGCGACTTTGGCCATAACTTCCTGCTTATTCATAATACAGTACCTCTTTCAAGTAATTTATCTGCCTATGGCACAGCGGCGGGAAACGGTTCTCCCAAAAGCGGGCATACTCCCAGCCCCGTGCCACGGTAACAGATACAGTATACCAGATTGCACAGCAGATTGCAAGAAGATTTTTGTCCGCAAGCCTTAATTTTTTACAATGCCGCCCCAGTACAGCTGCACCTCCGGCAGCTTCTTTTTGCGCAGCAGAAACACGGTGGGGATCAGGTACACCGCCACCGACAGCAGCCGCGAGGCGTCGTAGCCGCTCACGCTCTCAGCCACGCTGGTGGTGCCGTACAGCCCGCCGATGAGCATAGAGGCAATGTCCATAGCGCTGTGCAGGAACACCGTCACCCACAAATTGCCGGTGCGGAAGTAGATGGCAGCGAACATCACGCCCAGCGAAGCCGCAAACACGCACTGCATCAGCACGCCAAAGGGTTCCGAGCCGAGCAGGTTGCTCAGGTGCGCCGCGCCGAACAGCACACCGGACACAAGACAGGCCTTCCATACCCCGGCGCGGGCGGTGCCGTAGCGTTCCAGCAAAGTCTGGGCAATGATGCCCCGGAACACCAGCTCCTCCGCCACGCCCACAAGGATCATGTTCAGCAAAAAAGTCAGGATGCGGGGCAGCGGCAGCAGCGGCGTGTCCGGGCGCCCGAAGGCCAGCGTTCCAAAGGCCGTATACCCGATGAAGAACAGCGGGTACATGCCCACCAGCAGCCCATTCAGAAAGCCGCAGCCGCGCCGGCGCAGCAGGTCCAACCTGCCGGTGCGCGCCAGCAGCAAAAGCGCCACCGCCAGCCCGACAGCCTCCTGCACAGAGCCCAGCAGATAGCCGTCCATGGTGTCAAAGTCCGCGCCCGCCGCTGCCAGCACGATGGTAGCCAGCAGGCTGAACACGACCATGCTGCCAAGGAACAGCACCTCGGACAGGATACAATAAAGAATGGGGTGCGCAGTGCGCAGCCGTTTGAGCATAAGTACAGCCCTCCCTATCAGTGATAAGCCTATTCTACCACGATTCTCCCCAAAGCGATAGGGCGAAAATAAAGTGCGCAGCCGGGATAACAGGGATCTGTGAACAGTCTGCAGCATCTTTTTACAGAAAGTTCATGCAAAAGCGGGCTAAAATAGCCTTGCAGGTTTGACGTGTCTGCCGCTTTGGTGTATCATATACTTGTATTGTTATGCGCGATCCCGGGCGCATCACAGCCCGATTTTTAAGATTTATGAGGTGTGACCTATGTCCCTTGTTGAAAAACTTTTTGGCAGCTTCTCTGACCGGGAGCTGAAAAAGGTAAATCCCATCACCAAACAGGTGCTGGCGCTGGAGCCCAAGTATCAGACCATGTCCGATGCCGACTTGCAGGCACAGACTGCCGCTTTCAAGCAGCAGCTTGCCGAGGGCAAAACGCTGGATGACATCCTGCCGGATGCCTTTGCTGTCTGCCGCGAAGCCGCATGGCGTGTGCTGGGCATGAAGCACTTCCCCGTGCAGGTGACCGGCGGCATTGCCCTGCACCGCGGCGATATTGCTGAGATGCAGACCGGTGAGGGCAAGACCCTTGTGGCTACCCTGCCCGCCTATCTGAACGCCCTGACCGGCGAAGGAGTGCACATCGTTACCGTCAACGACTATCTGGCAAAGCGCGACAGCGAGTGGATGGGCAAGCTCTACCGCTGGCTGGGACTGACCGTAGGTCTGATCGTGCAGGGCATGGACGGCGATGCCCGCCGGGACGCCTACAACGCCGATATCACCTACGGCACCAACAACGAGTTCGGCTTTGACTACCTGCGTGACAACATGGTGACCTACAAGGCCAACATGGTGCAGCGCGGTCATGCCTACGCCATCGTGGACGAGGTGGACTCCATCCTGATCGATGAAGCCCGCACGCCCCTGATCATCTCCGGTCGCGGCGAGGACTCCTCCAGCCTGTATACGCAGGTAGACCGCTTTGTGCGCACCCTGCACAAGAGCGTGGTGGTGGAGCTGGAGGATAAGGTCTCCACCGACGAGCAGGCCGATGGCGATTACGTTGTGGACGAAAAGCACAAGACCTGTACCCTGACCGCCGCCGGCATCAAAAAGGCCGAGGCTTATTTTAAGGTAGAAAACCTTGCCGCCGCCGAGAACATGACCCTTGCCCACCACATCGATCAGGCCATCAAGGCCTACGGCGTGATGCAGCGGGATATCG
>CAVKCU010000152.1:0-4532 GCA_963654645.1 Clostridiales bacterium
TGTTAGGCGCGCCGCCAGCGTTCGTCCTGAGCCAGGATCAAACTCTTTATAAATGATATTTATCACTTAAAAGTGTTAAATCTTGTTTCGCTCAGCACGCAATCGCTTGCGTCCTGTGTGAATTACTTTGTTTGGAATTGTTTACCGTGTTTTTCCAACACGAAAATAGGTTCCGTTACAAGTTCTTTCGATATTGTTCAATTTTCAAGGTCCTGTGCGCCGCAGCCTTAGCGGCTGACAGCTTATTTATTTTATCACTTTCGTGATAAGTTGTCAAGCACTTTTTGAAAAACTTTTGAGATTCATTTTTGATTCTGTCGAATCTTTCTATTTAACGTCCATTTCGAAGTATTTCATTCTGTCGGACGTCCGCCTGACAGTAATGTATTTTAGCACAGCATCCTTCAAAAAGCAAGCACTTTTTTACAATTTTTACACCAAAATCATTCTTTTGACTTTTTGCCCAGTTTTTTACATTTTTTATAGACACTTCTTCCCTTATTCCTCCAAGAGCCGGGTACGCAGCCGGATCAGGATCTTGCGTTCCCGTCGGGAGATCTGCACCTGAGTCGTGTGCAGTGCCTTTGCGGTCTCGCTCTGGGTGCGGTTGCCATAAAAGCGTAGGCGGATCAGCTGCTTATCCTGCTCCGGCAGCGCTTCGATCACCTCCGCCAGACTGATTCGGTCTGCCAGTTCCTCCTCCGGGGATTCCACCGGGATATCCAACTGCCGGTCTCCATCTTCGCCGCTCTCCGGGGTCAGGCTCATGGCAGGCTGCGCAGCCTGTATGGCAAGCGCCACATTCTCTATGGGTTCATCTAACTGCTCTGCCAGCTGCTGCAAGGTAGGCTCTGCGCCGCACAGCTTCATAGTATGCTCCCGTGCTGCCTGCACCCGCATTCCCAGCTCCTTCAGGGAACGGCTCACCTTGACCGTGCCCCCATCCCGGAACAGCTTTTTGATCTCGCCAAGGATCACCGGCACAGCATAGGTGGAAAAGCACACGCCCCGGCTCTCGTCAAAATTATCATAGGCCTTGATCAGTCCCACGCACCCTGCGCTGTACAGGTCGTCATACTCCATGCCGCGCCCGCGGAATCTGCCTGCACAGGCATGCACCAGCCCCAGATTCTGCGTGATGAATGCTTCCCGCCGGGTCTTATCCGTTACCATATACCGGACCGCCTTTCCTTTTTATGTAGGCTCCCGCCGGGACAGCCGCTTGACCAGCAGCACCTTTGTGCCCTTGCCGGGCTTTGAGGTGACTTTTACCCTGTCCATGAAGCTTTGCATCACCGCAAAGCCCAGACCGGAGCGTTCCTCCGGGTTGCCGGTGGTGAACAAGGGCTGCATGGCCTGTTCTACATTGGGGATGCCGATGCCCTTATCTGTAATGGTGATGTGCACCTCCCGGTCGGGATAGACTGCAATTGTCATGCACACCGGTCCGATACGCTCCGGGTAGGCGTGGACGATGCAGTTGGTCACTGCCTCGGACACTGCGGTTTTCAGGTCGGCCAGTTGGGGCACGGTGGGGTCGTACCGCGCCAGAAAGGCCGCCGTGACGCCGCGAGCGTAGGCCTCGTTGCTGCTGAGGGAATCGAACTGGATGCGGGTAGTGTTTTCTGCTTTCATTGTGCGTTCTCCTTTTCTATGTTCTCCGTGCAGGGGATGCCCGCCAGCCGCAGGACTTTTTGCAGCTGTGCGGGGGCGTGCTGCAGCCGCAGGGTCGTGCCCAGAACGCGGGCGCAGCGCTGCCGCCCAAGGATGAGCCCGACGCCGGAGGAATCCATGAAGCCTACCCCGCCAAGGTCGATAATCAAGGTGCCGGGGCTGCGGCTGACCAGTGCATCGTCCAGCTGCATCCGCAGGCTCTGGGCGGCATCGTGGTCGATCTCGCCCGCCAGATAGGCGTACAGGGTCTCCCCTGCCGCGCTGAAGGTCACTGTTGCCATTGCTTGTCCATCTCCTTTTTTGCAAAACAAAAGATCCCGTACACATAGCTTCAGTGTACGGGATCTTCGGGTTATTTTTTAGAAAAAGCTGTCGGCGGCTTACGCCTTTGCCAGCAGAGCCACAGCCTCCAGCGCTGCCGCCTCGCTGCCGCAGACCAGCAGTCCGCGGCGGGTGTTGGCGTGTGCCAGCTGTACCGCCTCGTCCAGACTGGTGCAGAGCTGGGCGTCAAAATGATATTTTGCCTTCTCGGTCAGACGCCGGGTCAGCTGCTCCTCCACACCGGCGGGCGTGACGAGATACACCTTATCAAAGGGGCTCTCGCTCATGCCGGGCATGGTGGATTTATCCTTTTTCTGCTCCTCAGGGCTCAGGCCGGTCTCCAGCGCGGAGAAGAAGGCTTCGGCACCCTCCTCCTCGGTCAGGCCGATGATGGCGCTCATGTGGCGCACCTTAGCCATGTTCAGCACACGCAGCAGCGCAGCAGCCTGCTGCGGGGTGCGGCAGGCATCCAGAATGACCAGCGGACGCTGGGAAAGTACCCGGATGCTGCAGCGGTTATCCACGGCAGCAATGCCCTCCAGAATCGCCTCGTCGGAGATGTCCACCTCCTTGCGGCAGAGCGCCAGCGCCAGCTCCACCGCCATGGCGGCGTTGCCTGCGGCGTGACGGCCCAGAAACGCCAGCGGCACCGTGTAGCCGCCGTAGTCCACCCGGCTGGCAAACTGTTCCGCTTCCAAAAAGGTGATATCCTCCGGGTCGGGCACCACCAGCTCGCAGCCGCACTTGCCCGCAGCCACGACCAGCTCGCTGAGCACCGCTTTGGGCTGCTCCGGCGCAGTGACGCAGATGCTGTCCTTGCGCATCACGCCGCCTGCCAGCGCAGCCAGCCGCTCCACCGAACGGCTCACGCCGTCCGGCCCCACCGCAGTGACGGCGCACACCGGCATCTGAGGCAGCGCCGCAGCCAGACCTGCGTCCGGCAGCTCCACCACCGCCAGCGTGCAGCCGGCTTCCCCAAAACAGTACGCAGCAGCGGCAAGCTCCGCAGCCTGCAGGGGCAGCTCCTCATGGGCGGCAAGGGCAGCAGCGGCGCGGCACAGCAGCGCCTCATCTACCGGCTCGCCCGCCACCCGGATACGGACCGCAAGGGGCTCGCACCCGGCATGGTAGGCACCGGCACGAATGCCCTGCGCCTGCAGGATGGTCGCCAGCAGACGCGCCACCGCCGTTTTACCGGCAGTACCTGCCACACCCACAAACTGCACCTGCTGCACCGAAGCGGGCAGCAGCGCACCCAGCTGCTCCGGGGCGGCAAAGCCGTCCGGCAGAGCTGCAAAATACTGATTTGCCTGTTGGATGGTCATTCGTGTCTCCTTTTCATGTGATAATACAGCCCCTCGCAGACCAGCAGCAGCACAATGGCGACAAGGATGCCTGCCAGAACACCGGCAGAATCCAGCCACACATCCGTGACCTGACTGCTGCGCCCCTCCGAGAAGAGCTGAATGGTCTCATCGGTCAGCGCAGTCAGCACACCGCCCAACATGGGCACCGTGATATGCCGCAGCGGGTGACGGCTGTACACCCGCATACAGAGCATGAGCAGAAAGCCCTCCAGCATATACTCGCAAAAGTGTGCCAGCTTGCGCACGATGTGCATGGTCAGGCGGTCGGCTAATCCCGGATGCCCCAAGCGGCGCAGGATGATACGCATCCACGCCAGCACCCGACCGCTTGAGCCGGTGGAGACTGTTGCCACTGCCATGGAGTTGGAAAAAATGAACCAGATGCAGGCGATGAGGGCAGCGGTAAAGGCCACCCGCCCCGCAATGACCCACAGCGAGGTACGTTCTTTATTATTGTATTCCACTATTTTAACCCAGAGCCTTGATGCTCTGCTCAATGTTGGTCAGCTTGTCCTGACTCTTGGCGAACTTACTGCGGATCTCCTCTACCAGAGCCGCCGGGGCACGCTCCACGAACTTGGGGTTGTTCAGCTGGTTGCCGAACATGGTCATTTCCTTTTCCGCTTTGACCTTTTCCTTGTTCAGGCGCGCCAGCTCCTTCTCGCGGTCGATGAGCTCCATCATGGGGATGAAGCCGCGTGCGGCGTGGGTGGACACCTGCACCATGCCGTCGGTGCTGCCCTCGTACTTTTCGGTAAAGGTCACATCGGTGGCAAAGGCGAACTTTGCCAGATAGACCTGTGCGTTCTGGAAGGGGGCTGCATCGGCAGTTTCGATGATCATGCTGGTCTTTTTAGCGGGGTGCACGTTCATCTCGGTGCGCATAGTACGCACAGCCTTGATATAATCCATCACCTTTTCAAAGGCTTCCTCCTCGGCGGCCCAGTTGTGAGCGGCGTCAAAGGTAGGCCATGCCTGCGTCATGATGGTCTCGGCAGAGCCGGGCAGAGCCTGATACAGCTCCTCGGTGATGAAGGGCATGAAGGGGTGCAGCAGCTTGAGTGCCTTATCCAGCACATACACCAGCACACGGCGGGCGGTATCCGCCTGCTGTGCATCGCCGGAGTTCAGGCGGGGCTTTGCGATCTCGATGAACCAGTCGCAGTAGAC
>CAVKCU010000153.1:0-4500 GCA_963654645.1 Clostridiales bacterium
GTGCGCAGCATTGAGGTGCGGGGCACACAGGTGCTTTTGAACGGCAAGCCGCTTTATTTCAAGGGCTTTTGCAAGCACGAGGACTTTACCGCCCATGGCCGCGGCTTTGACCCGGTGCTGAACGTGAAGGACGCAAACCTCATCCACTGGGCAAATGCCAATGCGGTGCGCACCAGCCACTACCCCTACGCAGAGGAATTCTACGACCTGTGCGATCGGGAGGGCATTCTGGTCATGGACGAGACCCCGGCGGTGGGCATCGGCGGCGGGGCAGCGGTGAACCCCTATAAGGAATACCCCCTTGCGGAGCATCACCGGCAGGTGCTTGCCGAGATGATCCATCGGGACAAAAACCACCCCTGCGTGGTGCTGTGGAGCCTTGGCAACGAGCCGGATCTGGAGCACTTCCCGCAGGATGCCTACGACTACTGGCACCCGCTGTATGAGCTGGCGCACCAGCTGGACCCGCAGGACCGCCCGGTCACCCTCGTCTGCTGCCAGAACGACTACACCAAGGATATCACCACCCGCACCATGGATATCGTCTGCATCAACCGCTACTACGGCTGGTACAACCTTTCCGGTGACATGGACGCCGCTTGCTACGGCCTGAATCAGGAGCTGGATTTCTGGGCAGAGCAGCACAAGCCCGTGATGATGAGCGAGTACGGCGCGGACACCGTGGCAGGGCTGCACACCGCCGGAGCCGAGATGTTCAGCGAGGAGTTTCAGGTGGAGTTCTACCGCCGTCTGGATGCAGAGTTTGACAAGCGCCCGTGGTTTGTGGGAGAATTTGTCTGGAACTTTGCAGACTACGACACTGTGCAGGGCCCCATGCGGGTGGATGGCAACAAAAAAGGTCTGTTCACCCGGGATCGCCGCCCCAAGCTGGGCATGCACTTTCTGCGCCAGCGGTGGGCAGAGATACCTACGTTTGGATTTAAGGAGTAATCATGATGAAAACCTACCAGAACCACGCTATGACCGACGCCGAGGCACGGCAGGCACTGGCCGATGCCTGCAAACAGGTGGAGACCAATCTGCCCCTGTACACCTACCAGTGCCAGAACCATTCCAGTGTGAACGATATCTACCCCGGCTGCGCCAATAACCAGTGGACCTGCGGCTTTTGGCCCGGTGAGATCTGGCTGGCCTACGAGGCCACCGGGGACGAAAAATTCAAGACAGCCGCCCTCATTCAGGTGGACAGCTTTGCGGACCGCATTGCCCGCAAGGTGGAGGTGGACCACCACGATATGGGCTTTTTGTACAGCCCTACCTGCGTGGCAGCGTGGAAGCTGGTGGGCAGCGAGACCGGCAAACAGGCCGCCATCGCTGCCGCCGACCAACTGCTGACCCGCTACCAGCCCAGCGGAAAATTCCTACAGGCGTGGGGCACCATGGACGACCCCGAAAACTACCGCTATATCATCGACTGTATGCTCAACGTGCCGCTACTGTACTGGGCGGCACAGGTGACCGGCAGCGACCACTACCGCGAAATTGCCGCCGCCCACACCGCCACCACGCTGGCAAACTCCTTCCGGCCGGACGGCAGCACCTACCACACCTTCTTTATGAACCCGGACGGCACCCCAAAGGGCGGCCGCACCTGTCAGGGCTACAAGGACGACAGCTTCTGGGCACGGGGACAGGCGTGGGGCGTGTACGGCAGCGCCATCGGCTACACCTACACCCACGACGAAAAGTTCCTCGAGGTATTCCGCAAGGCGTTGGAGTTTTACCTTTCCCGCCTGCCGGAGGACATGATCCCCTGCTGGGATATGCTCTTTGCCCCGGAAAGCGGCGAACCCCGGGATTCTTCCTCCGCTGCCATCGTGGCGTGCGGGCTGCTGGAAGCGGCAAAGTATGTGGACGAAATAGAAGCCGCCCAGTGGCGCACGCTGGCACGGCAGATGCTGGCGAGCCTTGCCGCAAATTATGCCGTAAAGCCCGGCACGCTGGGCTCCGGTCAGCTGCTGCATGGCACTTACAGCAAAAAGAGCCCCTACAACACCTGCACCCCGGAGGGCGTGGATGAATGCACGAGCTGGGGCGACTACTTCTACATGGAGGCGCTGACCCGCCTGACCAAAGACTGGGAGATGTACTGGTGATGAACTTGCAGACCAAAGCGGATTTTACCGCACTGATGCACAAATTTCTCGACCCCCTCAAGCCCTGTTATTCCGCAGGCTGCGCCCGGCTGCATCTGGGCGAGACGGGTGTGACCTACAACCAAAATGCCATTGAGCTGGAAGCCTTCAGCCGCCCGCTGTGGGC
This sequence comes from Clostridiales bacterium, assembly GCA_963654645.1. Lineage (GTDB taxonomy): Bacteria > Bacillota > Clostridia > Oscillospirales > Ruminococcaceae > Faecalibacterium. The sequence continues at coordinate 2,284 of CAVKCU010000153.1, forward strand.
GCTGGTGCCCTTCTGGGTGGGCGGCGGCTCTGACCCGGAGTTTGAAAAAATCTACCGCAAGGGTCTTGCCGCCGGTACCGACCCGGAAAACCCCGAATACTGGGGCACCACCGGGGAATACGACCAGTGTTATGTGGAGATGGCGGCTATTGCCTGCGGCATCCTCACCGCACCGGAAAAGCTGTGGACCCCGCTTTCTGATACCGAAAAACAGAACCTTGCCGCATGGCTGGGGCAGATCAACGCCCACACCATCCCGGACTGCAACTGGCAGTTTTTCCGCATCCTTGTAAACCTTGCCCTGAAAAGCGTGGGGATGCCTTACAGCCCGGAACTGCTGGAGGATGGCCTTTGCAAAATTGACAGCTATTACAGCGGCGACGGCTGGTCCACCGATGGCGCCTCCGTGCAAAAGGATTACTACATCCCGTGGGCCATCCAGTATTACGGACTGCTCTACTCTAAATTTGCCGCCGACACCGACCCCCGGCGTGCTGCACTCTACCGCCAGCGCGCCCAGCTGTTCGCGCAGCAGTTCGTCTATTGGTTCGATGCCAACGGCGCAGCCCTGCCCTTTGGCCGCAGCCTGACCTACCGCTTTGCCCAGAACAGCTTCTGGGCGGCCTGCATCTGGGCAGGGCTGGAGCCGCTGCCCCTGCCGGTAATGAAGGGCCTTATCGTCCGCAACTTCAACTGGTGGCTGGGGCAGAAAATGTTCGACCGGGACGGCATCCTGACCATCGGCTACTGCTACCCGCAGATGTACATGGCCGAGCGGTACAACGCCCCCGGCAGCCCCTACTGGGGCATGAAGAGCTTTTTGCTGCTTGCTTTGCCGGATGACCACCCCTTCTGGTCTGCCGAAGCCGCGCCCATGCCCGCATTGGAGCGGCTCAAGCCCATGCCCTACGCCAATATGCTGGTGCAGCGCCGGGCGGGGCGGGTAACGGCCTATGCCGCCGGTGTCAACGAGGGCCACGGCCACGGACAGTTCCCGGAAAAGTACGCAAAATTTGCCTACGATACCCGCTTTGGCTTCTGCGCTTCCCGCAGCCGGGAGGTGCTCAATCAGGCCGCACCGGACAGTATGCTGGCCTTTGTCATAGATGACAATGTGTTTGTGCGCAAGGTGAGCAAAACGTGGGAAATTGAAGCCGGGACGGTGACCGCGCAGTGGTCGCCCTTCCCCGGTATCGAAGTGACCACCACCATCACCCCCACGGCCACCGGCCACCGCCGCCACCACGAAATTGACAGCAGCTTCGACTGTGAAGCCTATGACTGCGGTTTTGCGGTGCCGAACTTTGCACCGGGCTATGCCGAAAGCGTGGAAAACGATACCGCCGAAGCCCATTGCGACACCCTGCGCAGCGCCGTGGTGGGCGGGGGAGAAGCAGTGGTCATCGGCTGCGACCCCAACACCAGCCTGTACTTCACCAACGTCCATCTGCCCGCCGTGAAGTACCATATTCCCAAGGGGCACACAGAACTGGACACCGAGGTCTTTGACGAAGCGGACTGATGCCGCTTCTTTCCAGAAAAACAGTCGTTTTTGTGCGGCTGTTTTTCTTATGTCCTGTGCTATAATAAAAGCAGAAAATGCTGCGAGGTGACACCTATGCCTTTACACGATCCCATTACCCCGGCGCTTCTGGCCGACCCGGAAATTTTCCAGCAGAACCGTCTGCCCTTCCACGCCCATTTTGCGGACCAGACAAGCCCGGAAATGCCGCTGACCGTCAGCTTGGACGGCGAATGGAACTTCCGCTATGCGGAAAACCTGACCGCGCCCTTCTCGGAGTGGGACACCCTGACCGTGCCGGGCTTTATCCAGATGCAGAGCCTGCAAAAGCCCGGCCAGCCCTACGGCACGCCCCATTACGTTAACACCCAGTACCCGTGGGACGGCCACGAAAAGCTGCACCCCGGTGAGATCCCGCAGGACTATGACCCCATCGGGGAATACCAGCGCAGTTTCACCCTGCCGGAAAGCTGGGCAAGCTGTTACTTGCGCCTGAACGGGGCCGACAGTGCCGCCGCCGTCTGGTGCAACGGCGTTTACATCGGCTACACCGAGGATACCTTTACCCCGGCGGAATTTGATATGACCGCCGCCGTCCACCCCGGCGAAAATACCCTGACCGTGCAGGTGTACCGGTTCTCCTCCGGCAGCTGGCTGGAAGATCAGGATTTCTGGCGCATGAGCGGCTTGTTCCG
>CAVKCU010000154.1:0-4498 GCA_963654645.1 Clostridiales bacterium
TACTGGAACCTGTTCACCTTCAACCCCGCCAACAAGGCTCAGGGCAAGAACCCCTTCACCCTGACCTCCAAGGCTGTGGACAACGAGAAGTATCAGGCTCTGCTGGCAAACGAGACCCGTTACAGCCGTCTGACCCGCGCCTTCCCCGAGCGTGCTAAGGAGCTGTTCGCTCGCAACCAGGAGGTTGCAAACGACCGCTACGAGCACCTGACCCGTCTGGTCGAGCTGTACAAGTAAGCTGTTTTTAAGCGGCGGCAGAGAATCACAAATGAATCAGCGGCTCCTGCTCTTTCCCGTGTGAAGAGCGGCAGCCCCGCATCGGCGGTTACTGCGCAATGCAGCGGTGCGGAACTGCGGAATTTGCCTTTGCTGTGCACAGAACAGGCTGAACGTTTTGCCCTGTACCTGACAGAACGGTCGAAAAACCTGATTTCATTCCCCTCCTTTTGCGCAGGGGCTTGAGATACCAAAGCGCCCGCGAGGGCCCTTGAGAGCACACCCCGCGTGTGTCAGGAGCATAAGGTCTGCGTGCAGATACCTTGCTCCGCCTGCGGCATAAGACCTGCTGTGCAGGGATCTTGCCCCAGTGAAAAAACTGCATCAGTTTTTAGCGCCCCGTTCACCCACCGGTGACCGGGGCGTATTTTTATGTAAAAAACAGCAAGGGCTGCTGCACGTTGTCCGGTGCAGCAGCCCCTTTCTATCGTATTAAAAATACTTTGAAAAATAAGAAAACTTTTCGAGAGCTTGCCCTCTCAATCATCGCTATGCGATGCCAGAGAGGACAAGGATGCGGACAATAACCGAAAAAAATTTTAATGCTTATAGAGCATAGAAGATTTTATTCGTACCATTCCTTATCTTTTTCCTCAGGTGCAAAAGTAGCGGTTGCCTCGGGACAGGTAATGGAGATTTTGTAATCATCGGTTGTGATATCACCGGAAACATGGAATAAAAGATAACCTTTCCGACTTTCACCGGCAGGAATCGGCATCTGGTCAAAGAGGTAGGGAAAATCATTTGCTGTAGGAAGATTGGCAGGGTCCCAAATAACAGCGTCCTTTTTATCGAATTGTGCGGTAAAATTTTCAGGGGTAAGCATAAGAGGCATCTTTCCGTTATTTGTGATGCGGAAGCGGGCTTCTGCCGTAGAAGCATAAAGAACGAGAGAACCGAGCTCCATAGTCAAAGAGCCGTTCTTGATGACCTGATACCCGAAGGGATGGCTGGTATGCTCTTCTCCGCCGCCGCAAGCCGACAGCGCCAGTGCCGTAGCTGCAACCGCAGAACCTTTTAAGAAAACACGGCGGGAAAATACAGAGTTACGCATAAAATTCCTCCTGTTTACATCTTTTTCAATTATATAACTCTACCTTTTGGATCGGCTTTAAAAAAGCATCGGCATCAATATACAAATTGTTCAGGATGGGAACTAGATCGATATACTCTTCTTCTGCAGGAGCACCCTTGTATTTTGCCATGACTACAAGATAACCCTTGTCCCATTCCAGAATATCCGTGTAACATTCCAGTGAAGAAGGTGTGCGGAACCGGATGGTTCTGCCGTTGTAGCTGAACGCGGTAAAATCACCGCTGTTGTTCAAAAACGCACAATCGCTCATAAGACACTCTCCTTCATGGCTGTTTTTACAGTTTCATTTTAGCATCTCTGAAACCGAACGTCAACCGAAAAGCTTATCACAAAATCTTCCAGAATTTTCCGCTTCCTTTTTACAGTTTCTTCATAGCTTCTTAACGAAATGAATTGTGAAAGCTGTTATACTTTTGCCATGGGAAGCGGGGCCGCAACCGATTCCCAAGTAACATGATTCCTCCTCACACCAAGGCAATATCCAAGCAAAACACCCTTCTCTGTGCGCCGCAACACAGAGAAGGGTGTTTTGTTTCTGTAAGACGCCCTAAAAATCTTTGCAAAAGCGCGCTTTAGGGTTGACCCCCTTTTTTTGCGGCGCTATAATAAAAAAGGATATAGCCAGTGCAGCGCCCGGCGCGGGTGCTGCGGCTGCGGAATTTACGAAAACTGGGAGGTGAACGCAGGACAATGGACCCTGATCATAGTCGAAGTAGCTCCACCGATGCGGTAGATCGGACAACAAAAAGTACTGCGTTCGCCTTTTTGCATCCGGCGGCTTGCTGAAAAAGCCCCCGGCATGGGAAAGGCGCGGCTTTGCGTGCGCGGAAACGGCTGCTTTTGCGGCATTCCGGCACCGGGCGGCGCGTTTTTTGTTTCCCGACCTGCTGCATCCTCCGGCGCGGAGAAAGCCCTCCGTGCCGTATAGTGCCCAGAGGAGGTAGCCCATGGAAATGGAAGAAAAGAAGCTGGAGACGAATGCGGAACAGAACCTGCCGGTGCAGGAGCTGCCCGCCGATATCCCCGCCGAGGTGCGTCAGAAGCTGGCTGAGGATCTGAACGAGGAAGCCACCGAGGATCTGAAGCAGGATATGCGGGAGGCAGAGCGGGAGGAAGCCAATGACGAAGAGGTCAAGGCAAACCCCGAGATGCTGACCAAGAGCCGTCTGCTGAAGCTGCTGATCAAAAAGCAATACGTCAAGCTGCGCGAGGTGACCGAGGAAGAGCAGCCCGCCGACCTTGCCGAGCTGCTGGAAGAGCTGGACGAGAACAACCGTCTGGTGGTGTTCCGTCTGCTGAAAAAGGAAGTTGCCACCGAAGCCTTTGCCTATATGTCCGATGAAGCCCGGGACGATCTGGTGAATGCCTTTTCGGACGTGGAGCTGGTGAGTGCCATCGAGGAGATGAGCTTGGACGATGCCGCCGACCTGCTGGAAGATATGCCCGCAGGCGTGGTCAAGCGGGTGCTGGAAAAATCCTCCCGGCAGACCCGCGAGAGCCTGAACAAGCTGCTGAACTACCCGGAAAGCTCTGCCGGCAGCCTGATGACCCCGGAATATGTGCGTCTGCGCAAGGATATGACGGTGGAGCAGGCTTTTGCCGCCATCCGCAAGCAGGGCGAGAACGCCGAGACCGTCTACACCTGCTATGTGGTGGAAAGCAACCGGCTGCAGGGTGTTGTCTCTGCCCGTAATCTGCTGCTGGCAGACCCCAAGACCCCCATCACGGAGATCATGGAGGACAATCTGGTCACCGTGAAGGTCACCGACGATCAGGAGTTTGTGGCGCGTGAGATGCAACGCTACGATTTTACCGCCATGCCTGTTCTGGACAACGAGGGCATGTTCGTGGGTATCATCACCATCGACGATGCAATCGACGTCCTGACCGACGAGAGCACCGAGGATATGCAGAAGATGGCCGCCATTCTGCCGGATGACGATGCCACCACCTATTTTGGCACCAGCGTGTGGACCCACGCCAAGCAGCGCATCCCCTGGCTGCTGATCCTGATGCTGTCCGCTACCTTTACCGGCATGGTCACCACCCACTACGAGGAAGCCTTTGTCAGCCTGCCGCTGCTGGTCTCCTTCATGCCCATGCTGATGGATACCGCCGGTAACTGCGGCAACCAGATCAGCACCCTGATGGTGCGCGGTCTGGCACTGGGCGAGGTAGAGCCCAGCGACTTTTTGCAGGTACTGGGCAAGGAGCTGCGGGTGTCTGCCATCGTGGGCGCGGTGCTGGGCATCGTGAACGGTCTGCGCATCTACCTGATGTACACCTTCCTCTTCCCCGGTCAGTACGCCAATGTCATGGGCTACGCCATCGTGGTCAGTGTGTCGCTGTTCTTCAGCGTCATTCTGGCAAAGCTGGTGGGCGGTATGCTGCCGCTTGCCGCCAAAAAGCTGGGTGCCGACCCCGCTATCATGGCTACCCCCTTCATCACCACCATCGTGGACGCCTGCAGTTTGATCCTGTACTTCCAGATCGCACAGCTGGTGTTCCGCAATATGATGTAAAGAAGAAAGCAATGCCGGACGGTCTGCGGACTGCCCGGCATTTTTTGCGGGGGACGAACCCTCTCAGTCATCGCTGCGCGATGCCAGCTCCCCCGAAAGGGGGAGCTGAACTCCCTCAGTCAAAACCTGACGGTTTTGACAGCTCCCTCTGGGAGGGAGCCTCTGGCGCGGTGGGAAAGTTTGCACTTTAGCCGGGAACTGTACCGTTATGCCAAAGGCCCCATCCTAGAGGGGGCTGTCGAGCGCAGCGAGACTGGGGGAGTTCAGGCAAGTACCCCCTCAGTCACGGCTTGCGCCGTGCCAGCTCCCCCAAGGGGACGGCTAAACCCTCTCAGTCATCGCTGCGCGATGCCAGCTCCCCCGAAGGGGGAGCTTATAGCACTGCCGGAGGCTTTTAGTATTCATCCGATACGTTTCGGTTATTGCAAAAAAGCTCCCCCTTCGGGGGAGCTGTCGCCGCAGGCGACTGAGAGGGTTCAGGCGGGTGCAAAAACAGTGTGGAAAACCACAGTTTGTGTCCGTTTTCCACACCGGGTTTTTCTCCCCGTTGGTTTGTGGAAAACTGCCCGGGGTAAGATTCCAGATTGGAGAAAAGCAAACCCGT
>CAVKCU010000155.1:0-4493 GCA_963654645.1 Clostridiales bacterium
GCAGCCCCAACAGCTCCTCCCTGTTTCTGCCGCTGGCAGCGGTCGTCGCTGTTGCTGTTCGAATCCACCCTTGCAACCCTTTTTGTGAGGCAGATAAAACAGAAGCTCCGGTACCCATTGGATACCGGAGCTCTTGGTGGGCGCGGGTGGATTCGAACCACCGAAGCTGAAAGCAGCAGATTTACAGTCTGTCCCCATTGGCCACTCGGGAACACGCCCATATTCATTTGTTGTATGTCCGTACGCCGGACGACTTGTTTATTTTAGCATGAGAAGGGGGATTTGTCAACTGTCTTTTTTACTTTTTTTCAGTAAATCCAAGCAGCATCCGGCAAAGGCCAGAAAGGGTGCGATGACAGGTGATTTTTAAGGAAACAGGGCGTCATTTTGGTGCAACTGCCGAAAAGAAAACGCAAAAATTATATAAATCACATAATTTGTTGCACTGTAGTTGCAAGCGGGACGGAAAGGTGCTATCATAGCATTATGTCGCCGGGAAATGCGGCGGTGGAAAAGTAAACGGCAGCTGAAAAAGAAAGGCGCGGCGGAAGCTATGACGATACAGGAATGCTACAAAACGATGGGTGCAGACTATCAGGAAGTGCTGGGGCGGCTGTATAACGAGGCCATGATCTGCAAATTTGTGCGGATGTTTTTGCAGGACGACAGCTTTCAGATCTTAGAGGAAGCACTGCGCAGGGGAGATGTGAAAGAGGCATTCCGTGGGGCGCATACCCTCAAGGGCGTCTGCCAGAATCTGGGCTTCTCTAACCTGTACACGCCCACCTATGCCCTGACTGAGACCCTGCGTGCAGGACAGCTGGAGGGCACACAGGAGCAGTTTGCAAAGGTGGCGGAGCAGTATCAGCGCACGGTGGATGCTATCCGCGCGCTGGACTGAAAGATAATGCGGTGCCGGGCGGCTTTTGGGCTGTCCGGCAGTGTTCTTTTATAGGTTTTATAGGGCGCAGCTGAAAACAGCAGACCCGCCCCTTGTACTGCCGTACAGTTTGCGGTATGATAGAGAAAAAGAGGGAAGGAGACCCCATTATGTCCAAACATATCCTTGTCTGTTTGCCTATCAGTACAGAGCAGAAGGCCCGCATTGAGGCGGTGCCGGGCTTTGAATACCGCTTTACCACCCCGGAAACCGCCACGGCAGAGGATGCCCTGTGGGCTGATGCCGTGCTGGGCAACCTGCCGGTGCCGCTGATCCGGCAGAACGGTCATCTGGAGTGGTTCCAGTCCAACGCAGCCGGCCCCAATAACTATCTGGAGCCGGGGGTTCTGCCGGAGGGCTGCATCGTGACCAACGCCACCGGTGCTTACGGGCTGGCTATCAGCGAGTGTATGCTGGCAATGTGGCTCAGCCTGCTCAAGGAACTGCCTACCTACCGGGACAACCAGCGGGAGCACCGCTGGGCGCCCACCGGGCACTCTGTGGGCAGCATCGCGGGCAGCCGGGTGCTGTGCGTGGGTATGGGCGATATCGGCTCTAACTTTGCCCGGCGGGCTCATGCGCTTGGTGCTGAGGTGGTGGGTGTGCGCCGCACCGTACACCCGGATACTCCCTGCCCGGACTACTGCACCCGTGTGGTGGCGCAGAGCGAACTGAATGCAGAACTGCCGCAGGCCGACCTTGTGGCGCTGAGCCTGCCTGACACGCCGGAGACACGGCATCTGTTTAACGCAGAGCGGCTGGCGCTCTGCAAGCCCGGTGCTATCCTGCTCAATGTGGGCCGCGGCACTACTGTGGATGGTGCGGCATTGGCAGCTGCCGTGCACAGCGGGCAGCTTTCCGGCGCAGGGCTGGACGTGACCGACCCCGAGCCGCTGCCGCCGGAGCATCCCCTGTGGGCAGAGTCCAACGTGATCATCACGCCCCATGTCACCGGCGGATTCAGCCTGCCCAAGACACTGGACAACATCGTGGATATCTTTGCGCACAACCTCAAGCGCTATGCCGCCGGTCAGCCGCTGGATAACCAGATGGACCGCCGCACCCAGTACGCCAGCGGCGCACGGCTGCAAAGCACACTGTAAAACTTGCACTGCTTGACAAAACGGCGTGGTGGCGTTATACTACAAATAGAAAAGGTGCTGTCCGCAATGGTCAGCTTCCTTCGGCTAAGTAAGTCAATAAGAATGACCGCTCAGGATTGGAAAGCTGGGGCGGTCATTTCTTATTGTTATGGATCTCCTGAAAGATCGCCCACGAAATCTTGAACGTGATCCCGACTGTGCCGCCAATAATGACGAACAGCTGCAGAACGTTATCCAGTGTCATGTGGCATCCCCCCTTTCGCGTTTGCGTCCGGGGGAACCAGACAATAAGGTTTCACAGCCCCCGGAAGCTTGCCGGAGGAAGCTAGACCACCTTTTGTGCAGACAGCACCTGCCGCTTTTGCTGCGACAGATTAAGTATAGCATGATTCAGAGTGCTTTGCAATGAAAAACGACCTGCCATACAGTGCTTGTAAGGCAGGTCGTTCGCGCTAAAGGGGGTGATTTTTACAGCATCACTGCGCCTGCGCAAGGCAGGCGTCCATGGCGGTAAAGATGGCCTCGCTGGTCAGAGTAGCGCCGGTGATAGCGTCCACACCGGCGGTGGAGCCGGTCTGTGTCAGCTGCGCTGCCAGCGTCTCAGCGGCTTCGCCGCCCAGGTTCGGGGTCTCGGCAGAGGCGTCCACCTGTACGGCGGTCACCTTGCCGCCGGTCACAGTGACTGTGACGGTCACCTCGCCCATGCAGCCCTGTGCGGCAGAGGTGTAGCTGCCGTCGGTCAGGGGAGCGGCGTTGTCGGCGGCGGGTACGGTGCCGGTGTTGTGGATATACAGGTTCAGCACAATGCCCATCAGCACGGTGGCAACCAGCATGAGCAGGATATTACGGGTCATTTTTGCGGTCATGGTATGGTATCTTCTCCTTGCGGGTGATTATTTTGCGGGCTTGAAGCTGTCGCGCAGGGTGACCACTCGGTTATACACGCCGGGGTTCTTGCTGTCCGGCGTAAAGAAGCCGGTGCGCACGAACTGGAACTTTTCGCCGGGCTTTGCGTCCTTCAGGCTCTCTTCCAGCTTGCAGCCGGTGCGCACGGTGACGCTTTCCGGGTTCAGGTAGTCCTTGTAGTCGCTGCCCTCGGGGATGCCGTTCATGTTGGCTTCGGTGAACAGCTTGTCGTACAGGCGCACCTCGGCGTCTACGCAGTGTGCGGCGCTTACCCAGTGGATGGTGCCCTTGACCTTGCGACCGTCGGCGGGGTTGCCGTTGCCGGTCTCCAGATCGGCGGTGCAGTGGATGGCGGCGATGCTGCCGTCGGCGTTCTTGTCCACGCCGGTGCACTTGACGATATAAGCACCCATCAAACGCACCTCGCCGTCCACGGTCAGGCGCTTGAACTTGGGAGGCGGCACCTCGGCAAAGTCCTCGGCATCGATCCACAGCTCGCGGGTAAAGGCTACCTTGCGGGTGGTGGTATCGTTGGCTTCGCGGTTGGGGTTGTTGGCTACATCAAAGTACTCGGTCTTGTCGGCGGGGTAGTTGTCCACCACCAGCTTGACCGGCTCCAGAACGGCAATGCGGCGCTGTGCGGTCAGGTCCAGCTCGCTGCGGATGCAGGCCTCCAGCTGGCGCATATCGATCAGGTTGTCAGACTTGGAGATACCGGCCTCCCGCACGAAGGTGAAGATAGAGGTGGGGGTGTAGCCGCGGCGGCGCAGACCGCACAGGGTGGGCATACGGGGATCGTCCCAGCCGTCCACAATGCCCATCTCCACCAGCTCGCGCAGGTAACGCTTGCTCATGACCGTGTTGGTCATGCTCAGGCGGGCGAACTCGCGCTGCTTGGGGAACTCGGCACCGAAGATGTTCTCGATGACCCAGTTGTACAGCGGGCGGTGGTTCTCGAACTCCAAGCTGCACATGCTGTGGGTGATGCCCTCGATGGCGTCCTGAATGGGGTGGGCGAAGTCGTACATCGGGTAGATGCACCACTTGTTGCCCTGACGGTGATGCTCGGCGTACTTGATGCGGTAGATGGCAGGGTCGCGCATATTCATGTTGGGGCTTGCCAGATCGATCTTGGCGCGCAGGGTCTTTTCGCCCTCCTTGAACTCACCGGCACGCATCCGGCGGAACAGGTCAAGGTTCTCCTCCGGGCTGCGGTCGCGCCACGGGGACGGGCGGGAGGGCTTGCCGGCATCGAAGCCGCGGTACTCGCGCATCTCCTCGCGGGTCAGGTCGTCCACATAAGCCTTGCCCTCGGTGATCAGCTTCTCGGCGTACTCGTAGCACTTATCAAAGTAATCGCTGCCGTAGAAGATGCCGCCGTTGGGGTCGGCACCCAGCCAGTGCAGATCCTCGATGATGCTGTTGACGTACTCCTCGCCCTCGCGGGCGGGGTTGGTGTCGTCCAGACGCAGGTTGAATTTGCCGCCATACTGGTTGGCGATGGACCAGTTGATATAGATGGCCTTGGCGCTGCCGATGTGCAG
>CAVKCU010000156.1:0-4403 GCA_963654645.1 Clostridiales bacterium
ACCTGAACAACATCATCAGCCTGTGCAAGGGCAAGCGCTTCTCCATCAACGTCATCTCCAAGTCCGGCACCACCACCGAGACCTCTCTGGCCTTCCGCGTGCTGCGCGAGCTGCTGGAAAAGGAGATGGGCGTGGAGGAAGCCAACAAGCGCATCTACGCCACCACCGACCGTGCCAAGGGCACTCTGAAGCAGCTGGCTGACGCACAGGGCTGGCCCACCTTTGTGGTTCCCGATGACGTGGGCGGTCGCTACTCCGTGCTGAGCGCCGTGGGTCTGCTGCCCATCGCCGCCGCCGGCATCGACATCGATGCTCTGATGCAGGGCGCTGCCGACGCCATGGAGCGCTTCTCCGTGCTGAGCCCCGACAATGATGCTTACAAGTACGCCGCTATCCGCAACATCCTGTACCGCAAGGGCAAGGCTGTGGAGATTCTGGAGTGCTACGAGCCAGACTTCACCCTGATGAACGAATGGTACAAGCAGCTGTTCGGTGAGAGCGAGGGCAAGGACAACAAGGGTCTGTTCCCCGCAAGCTGCATCTTCTCCACCGACCTGCACTCCATGGGTCAGTTCATTCAGGAAGGCGCCCGCATCATGTTCGAGACCATCGTGGACGTGAAGAAGCCTGCGCAGGATCTGTTCATCGACCCGCTGGAGGGCAACTTTGACGGTCTGAACTTCCTTGCAAACCAGAATATGAGCGTGGTCAACCGCAAGGCTATGGAAGGCACCATTCTGGCACACACCGACGGCGGCGTACCCGAGGTGCTGATCGAGGTGGACGACCTGTCCGCTTATAATGTGGGCTACCTGATCTACTTCTTCTGGCGTGCCTGCGCCTGCAGCGGCTACCTGCTGAGCGTGAACCCCTTCAACCAGCCCGGCGTGGAAAGCTACAAGAAGAATATGTTCGCCCTGCTGGGCAAGCCCGGTTACGAGGGTCTGACCGCAGAGCTGGAGGCAAAGCTGAAGTAAGCCGCCGAACGTTAAAAAATGATCTCCCGCCGCAAGGCGTGGAAAATACAGGAGGACTGAACTATGATTAAACTGATTGTTGGTACCAAGGGCTCCGGCAAGACCAAGGCTATGATCGACCAGATCAACGACGCGGTCAAGACCTCCAAAGGCAATGTTGTTGTTGTGGAAAAGGGCATGAAGCTCACCTACGACATCGCTCCTGCAGCACGTCTGATCGATCTGGACGAGTACAAGATCTCCGGCGGCGAGATGCTGTACGGCTTTGTGGCTGGCCTGATGGCAAGCAACTACGACATCACCGACCTGTACATTGACGGCATCCTGAAGGTGCTGGATCACGATATCAACCGTCTGGGCGTTGTTCTGGACGAGATGGCAGCTATTGCCGGCGACAGCGTTAAGGTCACCGTGACCGTCAGCGCAGACGAGGCCGCACTGCCCCACGATGTGAAGAAGTACCTGTAATTTGATAAAAGAACAGGGCTAAAGGCTTTTCCAACAGGCAGAAGACCGGAGAAAAATAAATTTTTTCGGTTTTCTGCCTGTTTTGGTGTTGACAAAGGGTTGCTTTGGCGCTATACTAACAAAGCAGCCTTTTCAGAGGTGTACTATGCAATTTGACCTAAAAAAGTTTATCACAGCCGGCGCAAGACCGTACCATGCAGAGTTTCAGTGTGATTTATCTGCGTATGATTATGCCGGTGCAAGGATCCCGCAGCCGGTCACAGCCTTCTTTGACGCGCAGACCGATGGCGATGAGGTCCAGATAACATTGCGGGCAAAGGCATCGGTGCACGGAGAGTGCGCCCGCTGTCTGGACCCGGTGACCCGGGAAGAGACAGTCGATACGGAGTGGATCGTCAAGGAGCGGGATCTGGATGACCCGGATTTCGATCTTCCGCTGGACGAAAAAGGACACTTGGACGTGGACGAATGGCTCAACCAGGAGTTTATGTTCCAGATCCCCACGGTGCTGCTTTGCAGCCCCGACTGCGCAGGGCTTTGCCCGCAGTGCGGTAAGAAAAAGGCGGAATGCACCTGCCCACCGGCAGAGCAGACCGATGCCCCCGTAGACACTAGGCTCGCGATCCTTAAATCACTGCTGAACAGATAAACCCATCAAGGAGGTGCAAAAATATGGCAGTACCTAAGAGACATCTTTCCAAGGCCCGCCGCGACAAGCGTCGCAGCAATGTTTGGAAGCTGGAGGCCCCCGCACTGGTGAAGTGCAGCAACTGTGGCTCTCTGAAGCTCCCCCACCAGGCATGTGGCAACTGCGGTTACTACAAGGGCGAGGAAGTCATCAAGAAGGCCTAATTTGCGCGTAATTGGTGGCATAATGGTGTTATGTACAGAAGGGGAGGGCGCAAAGCCTTCCCCTTCTTGTGCTTTCAAGGAGGTGGATGCAGATGGCGATACGGATCGAGCAGGTGGATGCCGGCAGTGAGGCCGAAGCCCTTGGCCTTGCCCCCGGCGACGAGCTGCTGAGCGTGGACGACAACGAGCTGAACGACTCGCTGGACTACGATTTTTATACCGACAGCAGCAGCTTCCACCTGAAGGCTCGCGTGGCAGACGGCATCCGGGAGTGGGAGGTGCAGCGGCCGCAGCGCGGCCCCTTTGGCTGTAGCTTCAAGACCTATCTGGGCGATGCAAAGCACACCTGCTCCAACCACTGCATGTTCTGCTTCATCGACCAGATGCCCCCCGGTATGCGCGAGAGCCTGTATTTCAAGGATGATGACGAGCGGCTGAGCTTTTTGTTCGGCAACTACATCACCATGACCAATATGCAGGATCACGAGATCGACCGCATCATCAAGATGCACATCTCCCCTATCAATATCTCGGTGCACACCACCAACCCCCAGCTGCGGGTGCGGATGCTTGCCAATAAGCGCGGCGGCGAGGTGCTCAAGTACCTGCCCCGTCTGGTGGAGGGCGGTATTGCCGTCAACTGCCAGCTGGTGCTCTGCCGCGGCATCAACGACGGCGACGAGCTGCGCCGCACCCTTGCCGACCTGCTGGAGCTGACCCCCATGGTGCAAAGCATTGCAGCCGTACCCTGCGGCATTACGGATTACCGCAAAAATCTGTACCCGCAGGTGCCCTACGATGCAAAGACCAGCGCCGAGGTCATCGACATTATGGAAGAATTTGGTGATGAATGCAAGCGCCGCCACGGCAAGCGCATCATCTACCCCAGCGATGAATGGTACCTCAAGGCAGGCCGTCCCATCCCTGCGCCGGAGTTCTACGAGGACTACGACCAGCTGGAAAACGGCGTGGGCATGCTGCGCCTGTTTGAGGAAGAATTTCTGGCAGAGCTGGACAAGCCCCACCGGGTCTACGGCACCAAGGAGCTGGATGTGGTCACCGGCACCATGGCAGCGCCCCTCATCACCCGCATGATGGAGGAACTGCACCGCCAGTACCCCATGATCACCGTGCACGTCCACACCATCCAGAACCGCTTTTTCGGCGGCAACGTGGGTGTGACCGGTCTGATCACCGCCACGGATATCATCGACCAGTGCGCTGGCAGGCTTGCCACAAAAACGCTGGGCATCCCGGCTGTGATGCTGCGGGAGGAAAAAGATACCTTCCTTGACGATATCACAGTGGAGCAGCTGGGCGAGCAGCTGGGCGTCAAGGTAGAGGTGCTGCCCACAGCAGGCGGGGACGAAGCCCGCGCCCTGCTGCGCAGCGGCCTGCACATTGCCCGCAGAAGAAAATAAAACGCCCCTCTCCGTCATCGCGGTGCGATGCCACCTCTCCCTTTCGGGAGAGGTTTTATCCATCTGCCGTACAGAAAAACGCCTTTCCGGGCGCGGCAGAACCGGCGCAGACGGAAATATACAAATGTATTTTTGATCAGAAGAAAGGAGGAGACCCCATGAGCAAACCGATCGTAGCAGTGGTGGGCCGCCCCAACGTGGGCAAATCCACCCTGTTCAATAAGCTGTGCGGTCAGCGCCTTGCCATTGTGGAGGATACCCCGGGTATTACCCGCGACCGCATTTTTGCCAACTGCGAGTGGAACGGTCACGAGTTTTTGCTGGTGGATACCGGCGGCATCGAGCCCAAGGCCACCGAGGGCATTCTTGCCCACATGCGCGAGCAGGCGCAGATTGCCATTGACACCGCCGACTGCATCATCATGGTCACGGACGTGCGCAACGGTCTGACCGCAGCCGACGAGGACGTGGCACACATGCTGCGCCGCAGCCACAAGCCCATCATTCTTGCCGTGAACAAGTGCGACAAGGTGGGCGAGGCTCCCATGGAGCTGTACGAGTTCTACAACCTCGGCTTTGACGAGGTGATGCCCATTTCTTCCGTGCACGGTCACGGCACGGGCGACCTGCTGGACGCCGTGTGCGCCCATCTGGACTTCAGCGAGACCGTGGTGGAGGAGGACCG
>CAVKCU010000157.1:0-4392 GCA_963654645.1 Clostridiales bacterium
TGTTAAGCATGAGTTAATCCTTTCTCTTCTTTCGGTTGTTTCTGGGCGCAGTCCCAACACAACAAACGTCCATACTTTTCTTTTGTGGTTTTTGCAATATGCGTGTTTGAAACGCGCTTGCCTTTATACATTGCGTCCTGTATCGGTTTTCCGCAGCTGGCGCACGTCAAGATCATCGGCGTGCTGTCCAGCGCTACCTGCACTTCCGGGTCTCGCTTTGGCGCAGCGGGTGCGCGCTCTGTTCGCGCGCTGTACTTTGTCGGGTCTGCCTCCCAGTAAACATCAGCGCCAACGCCCAACGCTTTACAGGCAACGCTCTGGGCGTCCGTGTAGGCCTTTTTATAGGCATCATCGTCCGTGCGCAGCCCGCCTTGCTCTCTTGCGACCAGCAGCGAGCCGCCAACGCCGGGAATCGGTGCGCTCCACGGCTTTTCCTCGCCCTCCCGGATGTAAAGGCAGGTGAAGCAATGCACTACGACTTCACCGCTTGCGCCCTGCTTTTCCTCAAATACGGGCGGGTCAAACTTCCATCCGACCCCGGCAGCGCCAAACAGTTCTGTCAGCATCTTGATGCGCCACATGGGGTTGATATCGCTTTTGCCCTTCAAACGGCCCGCTGCGATCTTCCGCAGAGCTTCTGGCGGGGCGTTCCGCGCCTTGTTATAAATCTCCATATTCTCCATGTTTGTATGCCACCTCCGGGCATCCGTGCACGCGGCACCGGCTTTGCAGCGCTGTGTGCTGTACTGTGTATGCGGCCTCTGCCTCATAGGCAAGGTCTTTTGCCGTTGTGAACGGGCTGGACTGCGTAAGGATCACTTCAAGCGCAAACATTGCCTTGCCCAGTGCTTCCGCAGCGTTCTTGCAGGCAAGCTGTCGGTCAATAGGGTAAGTGCCCATGTAGGCGCTGTCCGGGTTGTTCTTTGTCCATGCAAGGTCACCGGCAACGGATTTCTGCACCTTGCCCAGCGTGCTGACCGCCTCGCCGATATCTGCAAGCGCCCCCAGCGTCAAGCCAAGCTGCCACTCCGGCACGTTGCCTGCGTAGTTCAGGCAGACTTGTTTTTTTTCATCACATTGCATAAACATTCACCTCGAGTAAACATTGCTGCGGTTCTCGTCCAGCACAACATAAATCCTTGTCGGGTTTTCCTTTGAAAGGCTGTCCGCGTACTGCACGCCTTCCAGCGTGGTGCGCACCGGGATCTCGTTCACGAACCGGCGCTCTGCATCATAGATCTGTACCGTGCACATCCTGCTCACCTCCGGTTGTTGTGCCGCCAGCCCAGGGCGATATACCCCAAGTTGACGCACAACACAATAAAAATAAAGGTTTTCACGTTTTACCTCCTTGCGGTTTTCCGCATATTGTGGTATTTTTGTGGTGATGGGCGGCGAAACTCATCACTTCTTACGGCTCGTCGGTGTTGCTGCACCGGCGGGCTTTTTGCTTGCTTTCAGCAGCATATACTGTCCGTAACTAAGACCGGCGGCATCCGCTGCCCGGCAATCTGCCCGAAACTCTGCATCCCGCTTCTCTGCGTTCCTGATGCGGGCTTCCGGGCTTTCTGCCTTCCTCTGGTACGGCGTTCGGATCTCCGCATTGCGCTTTGCCCACCACGCTGCCGTCTGCTCGTCATGGCGCTTTTTGGCGCACTCTGGGCAGTACAGTTTTGTGTTGGAAACGTTGGTCATCACCTTTCCGCAGTCCTTGCAGATGCGGGTAGAGGTGTAAGGGTTAGCGTTTGCCATGGTCGATGTCCTCCGCGTCCTCTAAGATTTCGCGCATATCGTCTGCCATGATGTCGTATGCGGACGCGCCGCCCATGTAAGAGGCCTTCTCAAGAGGGTCGTCTGTACACTCGGCATAGGTGCGATGCTTGGCGGCGATGTTCTGGTACTGCCGCAGATTGCGCTCGATAAACTGTTTTACGGTCATGTTACCCCGCCTTTCTACGGTTTGCGGGCTTGACGGTGTGCTGCGGCTGCTTGTGCACCTTGCTGCCATTCTTATACTGCTGGTTCTCACGGTGCAGTTCGTACAGGCTCAAGGCCAGCCCTGCCGCTGTGGCAAGCACCGACCACAGGATAAGCGGGGCGCGGGCGGCAGCAGCGCCGTAGGCGTACCCGCCCCAGACCATCAGCAGCAGGGTAATACCAGCTTCAACCAGATCCAGCGCTTTCATGCCCAGCAGCACACCGCACACGGCAAAGCCCGCGATGGTGATCGTGTTCATGCGTTTCATAGTCCGTATACCTCCTCTATTTTGTAAAAGTCCTTCAGCCACGCCACAAACCCGGCGCGGGAGATCAGCGGCGCAGATGTTTTGGTGTCCACAGATGGAACAGACCACCCGGGAAACTTCCCCGCCTGAATCATCGCCATAAGCGTGGACTCGCTTACGGAGATCTGGTTTGCCCGCATGAGTTCGCAGCAGTCGTGAACGCTCATTGTGTGGCGCATGGTGCATCCTCCTATCTTTTGACGTATGCCGTAAGCATATTCGCGCAGCCGCAGGGGCTCAGCGCGTTGATCTCAAAATCAATGACGGTCAGCCCGCCGTACTTTTTGGTGAAAGCCTCGTTCCAGACCCCGCAAAACAGCCGGCTGGTTGTTTTGCAGTCCACGATATTGATCTTGGTTCTGCCGGGGTAGACGTTGTAGCAGGCGCAGATAAGGCGTTGCAGTGTCATTGTGCGGTCTGCCCTCCCTCGCGCAGCCTGCCCGCCGGGTCTCTGCCCTTCAAAAACAGGTTGACGAAGTAGATTTGACCCTTGCCGGTCACCTTGGGGGTCTTGTTGATGCTGGTGTGCCCATCGGAGTGCACCACGGTGGTCTCCTTGATCTCAAACAGCCCCTGCTCCACGGCGCGCTGCGTGGGCATATTGTAGTCGCTGCGCTTGGGGTCTTTGATAAGGTATCCGTGCTCCCGCATCCAGACGAACAGCCGGTTCTGCCCGATCTGCACGCTGTTCTGGCACAGCAGCTTTGCAAGTTCGCCCACAAGGATGCTCTTCTTGCTGGCGTTTACCGCGTCTGCAAAGATGCCCTTTGGCGTGAGTTCCGCGATCTGCCGGTCTTTGTGCTCCAGTTCATCGTGGGCGGCGATCAGCGCCTGTGCCATCAGTTCAGCCCGGGAAAGCTGCGGGCGCTGCGCCAGCTGCTTCTCCATCGCGTTGAACGCTGCAATGTACTTCAACTTCCACTCCAGCGCCGCCTTGCCGGTAAAGCCCATCGCCAGCAGCGTAAAGCCGTCACGGTTCATCAGGTACATGGGGTAGGTCTGACCGTTCTGCTCGTGGGTGTACTCGGTTTTGAAGAACATGGGGGTGTCCCCATTTTTGGGGAGACCCCTAATGATGTCCTCAATGTCACGCATAACATGGTCGTGGCGCTTCTCAAAACTCTCGGCGATCTGGCGGCTGGATGCTACCGGCTCGCCGTTCTGGGTGGATAAGATGATGTCTGTCATATTTTTTTGTCCTCCTTGTACTCTGCCCCTCCTGTGCTATACTTGAGCGGGAGGGGGTGAAAAAATGAATCAGCGGGGATCCATGAACCAGCGTACAGATGAAATAGAGCGCATTCTGAACGCCAGCAAAGTGAATTATTCCAGTCCGCAAGTCTCGCAGCAGCCTACACTGTATGAGGTACAGCGGCGATATGCGGAAGATTTGAAGCAGCTGCGCCAGCAGTTTGAGGAAAGCCAGCGCCAGCAAGAAAAAGAAAAGCAAATTGACCGGCTTTATGATCTCCTTGCAATCGGTGTTGCCATCGCATCCATGATTATTTCTTTAGTAAAATGACCACCAGCGCCAAAATCTGGATGCAAAGAGCGAGGATCTGAATTTCGTGATTCTTCATGGTTGCTCGCCTCCTTGCGTTTATCCTCTAAGATTCATGAATATTTGGAATACTACAAGTGACACATTGATTGCAGTAATAATTACAGCCGCAACCATGATATCCGTAGGTGCCCAGTTGGAAAGCCGTTCTTTCCAGCTGGGCTTTTTGTCGTTTTTCATGCGGTTTTGTCCTCCTTTTCCTTGATAAGTTCGCTTACTGCGGCTTCCATCTTCTCGCGGATGCCGCGCGGCTTGCGCTTGCTGTTCAGGATCAGGGAGCAATAACTCTTTGTCCATCCAAGACGTTCTGCAAGCTGTTCCAGCGTGACTTCGTTGTTGTGCATTCTGCCGATCAATCGACCAGTCCACGGTTCAGGCACTATTTCACCTCCCTGTTTGTAGTTAATAAATTGACAACGGCGCACCGATTTGCTATACTGTTTTACGGCTCCTAGTTAAACTGATTCAAAAGGACGGTGATTTCATTGACCCAACTTTTGAGCCAGCCAGTTCCAGACACGAGCAAGTGCGTGAAGCGCTAGGGCT
>CAVKCU010000158.1:0-4307 GCA_963654645.1 Clostridiales bacterium
GCAAGGCATGGGAAAGCGGTCTGCGCGACATCCTCATTCTGGAGCGCGACAAGGAGCTGGGCGGCATTCTGAACCAGTGTATCCACAACGGCTTTGGTCTGCACCGCTTCGGCGAGCAGCTCACCGGCCCGGAGTACGCCGGGCGGTTCATTGAGATGCTCAAGGACACCGGCGTAAAGGTGCAGCTGGACACCATGGTGCTGGAAGTGACCCCGGACAAAAAGGTGCACTGCGTCTCCAAGGAGCACGGCTACCAGATCATCGAAGCCAAAAGCATCGTGCTGGGCATGGGCTGCCGGGAGCGCACCCGCGGCGCAATCGGCACCCCGGGCACCCGGCCTGCCGGTGTGTACACCGCCGGTGCCGCACAGCGCTATGTGAACATGGAAGGCTATCTGGTGGGCAAGCGGGTGCTGATCCTCGGCAGCGGCGACATCGGTCTGATCATGGCACGCCGCATGACCCTTGAGGGTGCAAAGGTGCTGGCGTGTGTAGAGGTGATGCCCTACTCCGGCGGTCTGACCCGCAACATCGTGCAGTGCCTGAACGACTTCGACATCCCCCTGTATCTCTCCCACACCATCGTGGATATTCAGGGCAAGGATCGCGTGGAAAAAGCCATCGTG
The DNA here is from genome assembly GCA_963654645.1 of Clostridiales bacterium. Taxonomy (GTDB): domain Bacteria; phylum Bacillota; class Clostridia; order Oscillospirales; family Ruminococcaceae; genus Faecalibacterium. The sequence continues at coordinate 627 of CAVKCU010000158.1, forward strand.
GCTGAGATCGGCCCCGACCGCAAGCCCATCCCCGGCACCGAGATGGAGTTCGATGTGGACACCATTCTGTTGAGCGTGGGTCTGATCCCCGAAAACGAGCTGACCAAGCAGGCCGGCATTGAGATGGACCCCCGCACCAAGGGTGCCATCGTGTACGAGAACATGGAGACCAGCATCCCCGGCGTGTTTGCCTGCGGCAACGTGGTGCAGGTGCACGATCTGGTGGACTTTGTTTCCGGCGAGAGCGAGCTGGCCGGCGCAGCCGCTGCCCACTACGTCCGGAACGGCCCCGTGGCTGAGGGGCGTGTGCTGACCGTGAAGCCCGGTGCAGACCTTGGCTACACCCTGCCGCAGCGCATCCGTCTGGAAGGCGTGGAAAAGAGCACCAACGTTTCCTTCCGCGTCCGCCGCATCTGTGGCAGGAGCACCATCCTTGTCAGGAGCGGTGACACGGTGATCGCACGCTTCAAGCGCGACCGCCTTGCCCCCGGCGAGATGGAGCACATTGCCCTGCCCAGAGTGCTGCTGGACAGAGCCCCCGCGGACGAAGTGACCATTGAGATCGAGGAGGCCTGAGCGATATGAAAGAAGTAATTTGCACCTGCTGCCCGCAGGGCTGCCATCTGCAGGTGGATGAGGCCAACGACTACAAGGTGACCGGCAACGGTTGCCCCAACGGCATCGCCTACGGCAAGGAAGAGCTGACCCACCCCACCCGCATCATTACCAGCACCGTGCGCGCCGAGGGCTGCCTGCACTCCCGCTGCCCGGTCAAGACCTCCAAGCCCGTGCCCAAGGGGCAGATGGCTGAGGTTGTCGCCGCACTGGACAGCGTGGTGCTGCACGCGCCCATCCATGTGGGCGATGTGGTGCTGCAGAACGTCTGCGGCACCGGGGCAGATATTGTGACCTGCCGCGATATGGCATAAGTGCCTTTCTTTTGCTCCGACACTATTTTTTCAGATAAAGGGCTCGCTGCAAAACAGCCCCGCGAAAAAACAATGCACAAAACCCGGAACCTTTTCAGCGCCAAAACGGCTCAAAAAGGTTCCGGGTTTCTGATTTTGTATGATTTTTTTGGGCAGCCTGCCATCTCATTCTTATTTTGCAGCACCCCTTGCAGTGACAGCTCTGCCACTGCAGGGACGCCGCTGCGAACCCGCTTATGTTTTTGGTGCATCCGGCAGGTTTACCGGCACCCGGAGCACACAGTGCACCCAGCGCCTGCCGTCCTTTGCGGTATAGCAGAACACCTTGCGGAACAGCGTATCCGCCGGCACAAGGTTTAATTGCCGGGCGCGGGTCCTGCAGCGCTGATACATCTGCTTTTCGCCGTCCCCATTGCTCGTGTCCCAAGCGCAGTACATTTCCAGCACCCGCCCCATGGGGATCAGTCTTGCCGGCTCACCTGGTTTCAAATGGATCAGCTTTGCCTCGTCCCGCTCTACACTAAGCCCCCACTCGGCATGCAGCTGCCCCTCCGGGGTGCAGCGCACCACCTGCGCCGAGGTAACCAGCGGCATCCAGTCCAGCCACCCGGGCAGCTGGTCGTAAATGCGGTCATCCTGCACGAACTCCCGGTTCATCGTGTGGGGCAAGAACCATACATCCGGTACGGTGCGCACGCTCCATTCCTCCTGCGCGCAAAACCTGAGAGCAGCCCGCAGGTTTTGCAGCCCCTGCAGATGCAGCTGCTGCTCCTGCAGCCGGGCAAGCAGCACCTTTTCCTGCGCGGCAAGCTGCTGCTGCACCTGCTCTTGGGTGCAGTCGTTGATGCCCTTTTCCACCTCCTTTACCGAAAGCCCCATGTTTTTCATCCGGCGGCATTCCAGCACAAGACTGGCGTCCCGGATATCATAGTGTCGGTAGCCGTTCTCCTGCACCTTGGGGTGCAGGATGCCTTTTTCCTCATAAAACTTAAGAAAATGCGCAGATACGCCCACTTTTTTCGCAAAATCGCCAATAGCGTAGTGCCGCAGCTGCGGCGCGGGCGCACCGGCGGCAGTCGGCTGCAAAAGCTTTGCACACATGGTTCTTCCCTCCTTGCGGGCAGCTTTGGACATTGTTTGATAAATTTTTTTCATTTTCCTCTTGACCTGTGCGTTTGCCGTAGGTGTAAAATCATTTGCGGAAAAAGTTAAACTTTTGACAAAGCCGGTTTAACTTACACACCTATAGAAGGACAAGAAGAAAAAAGGAGAACAACATGGAAAAGATCTCTCGTCAGGGCTTTCTGAAAGTGGCTGCCGCAGCAGCTATGTCCGGTGTCACCGCCGGTGCACTGGCTGCCTGCAACAGCGGCAAGGCTGACAGTGCCTCCGGCAATGCCGGCATCTACACGCCCGGCACCTACACCGCCACCGAAACCGGCACCAGTGCCGTGACCGTCACCATGACCTTCAGCGACAGCGCCATCACCGAGGTAAAGGTAGACACCTCCAAGGAGACCATCGCGCTGGCTGTGGATTCTGCAGCAGATTTTCAGGAGGCACTGATGGCTGCACAGAGCGCCGAGATCGACTCGGTTTCCGGTGCCACCATCACCAGCAAGGCGGTAAAAAAGGCCGCTGCAAGCTGCATTGAACAGGCCATGGGTCTGGCCAGCAACGAAGAGCCTGCCGAGACCGTGGACGATGGCACCCCGAAGTGGCTGGGTACCGCTCCCGTCATTGCCGACAGCGATATCGTTGAGACCTACGAGACCGAAGTTCTGGTAGTAGGCGGCGGTACCGGCGGTCTGTTTGCAGCCTGCAGCGCAGCCGAAAACGGCGCAAAGACACTGGTCATTGACAAGGTGACCAGCGGCGGCGTGCGGGACGACCTGGGTGCTATCAACAGCCGCTACCAGAAGGAGTGGGGCACCAAGATCGACAAGTTCGATTACATCACCGAGATGACCAAGATCGCTGCCGGTCACATCGATCAGCGTCTGGTGCGCCTGTGGTGCGAGGAGTCCGGCGAAGCCATCGACTGGTACGGCGACCGTCTGGCAGAGCGCGGTGTGGAGCTGTGGCACGAGGCCGGCGGCGATGACGACGGTGACCGCTACATCCACTTTGCAACCGGTCACTCCCCCCGCTGGACCGGCTCTGACGACGGCACCGGCAATGAACTGAACGGCGCAAAGGTGCTTACCGACTACGCCGCCGGGCTGGGCGTAGAGTTTCTGTATAACACCCCTATGATCGAACTGGTCAAGGAAAACGACCGTGTGACGGGTGTGATCGCTGAGAACGAAGCCGGCAAATATGTGCGCATCCATGCTTCCAAGGGTGTGATCATCTGCACCGGCGGCTACTCCCTGAACTACGACATGATGGAAGCTCTGCAGCCGGAAAACCTGGCTATCGTGGGCCGCAACGGCTCTATCCCCGGTGCCACCGGCGACGGCATCAAGGCCTGCATCTGGGCGGGTGCAAAGTTTGATGATACCCACAGCATGATGATGTTTGACCGTGCCGCCCTGAAGCCGGACGCTGTGCCCGGGCGTGCACAGACCGAGACCGGTGAAAGCGGTTTCTTCTGGATGGGCAGTCAGCCGTTCCTGAAAGTGAACTCCCGCGGCGAGCGCTTCTTCAACGAGTCCGGCACCTACGAGGGTGTCCTGCACGCCGACGAGTTCAACAAGGATCACTGCCATTATACCATTTTTGACTCCGATTGGACAACCTATATTCAGGA
>CAVKCU010000159.1:0-4304 GCA_963654645.1 Clostridiales bacterium
GTTCACACTTCTTTTACCAGTCTGTTACTTTCCGTTTTATGCGGTTTGTGGTATACTATGGTTAACATGGGCTACCATGGCAACACTGAAACAGACAGGATGTGAAATCCTCTTATGAAAGACGGTTTTTTAAAGGCAGCTGCCTTTTCGCCCGCACTGCGGGTGGCAGACTGCACCTATAATGCGCAGCAGATCCTGGCGCAGCTGCAGCCGGCTGCGCAGCGCGGGGTAAAGCTGGCGGTTTTCCCGGAGTTTTGCCTTACCGGCTACACCTGCGGCGATTTGTTTTTGCAGCGCACCCTGCAGCAGGGCGCACTGGATGCGCTGGGATGGCTGCTTGCGCAGACCCGCACGCTGGACACCGTGGCGCTGGTGGGCTTGCCGCTGCTGGTGCACGGCAAGCTGTACAACTGCGCCGCCGTGCTGTGCCGCGGGCAGCTGCTGGGCATTGTGCCCAAGACCTACCTGCCCAACTACGGCGAGTTCTACGAAAAGCGGCAGTTCACCCCCGGCAGCACCGAGGTGCAGACGGTGAGTGTCTGCGGGCAGCAGGTGCCCTTTGGCACATCGCTGCTGTTCCGCTGCCGCCAGATGCCCAGCTTTGTGCTGGGTGTGGAGCTGTGCGAGGATCTGTGGAGCGCCCTGCCGCCCTCCACCTTCCACGCGCTGGCGGGCGCTACCGTGATTGCAAACCTTTCTGCCAGCGACGAGACCGTGGGCAAGGCGGAGTACCGCCGCGCACTGGTGGCAAACCAGTCTGCCCGGCTGCTGTGCGGCTACCTGTATGCCTCGGCAGGGCACGGCGAAAGCACCACCGACATGGTGTTTGCCGGGCATGACCTCATCGCCGAGGACGGCAGCATTCTGGCGGAGACGGCGCCCTTTGCAGGCGATTACGCCGAGACCGAGCTGGACTGCCAGCGCATGGAAGCCGAGCGTGCCCGCAACACCAGCTTTGAGCCCAGCGCCGAGGGCTATGTCACGGTGGAATTTGACCTTGCACCGGTGGAAACGGTGCTCACCCGCCATATAGATCCCGCGCCCTTTGTACCCAGCGACCCGCAGCGCCGCGCCGCCCGGTGCGAGCTGATTTTGAAAATGCAGGCCGACGGTCTTGCTAAGCGGCTGGAGCATGCCCGCGCAAAAACGGCGGTCATTGGTATTTCCGGCGGGCTGGACAGCTGCCTTGCCCTGCTGGTGGCAGTGCGTGCCATGAAACAGCTGCACCGCCCCGCCGCCGATGTGCTGGCGGTGACCATGCCCTGCTTTGGCACCACCAAGCGCACCCGCAGCAACGCCGAAATTTTGTGCGGGGAGTTGGGCGTGAGCTTTCAGGAGATCCGCATTGCCGACACCGTGCGCAGCCACTTTGCGGATATCGGGCAGGATGAAAACGTGCTGGACGTCACCTTTGAAAACGGGCAGGCGCGTGTGCGCACGCTGGAGCTGATGGATCTTGCCAACCGCACCGGCGGTCTTGTGGTGGGCACGGGCGACCTTTCGGAGCTGGCGCTGGGCTGGGCGACCTACAACGGCGACCACATGAGCATGTACGGCGTGAACGCCGGCGTGCCCAAAACGCTGGTGCGCTATCTGGTGCAGTACGAAGCCGAGACTGCCGCCACCGCCGCTTTGCACGATGTGCTGCTGGATATTCTGGCTACGCCCGTCTCGCCGGAGCTGCTGCCCGCCAAGGACGGCGAAATTGCACAGATCACCGAGGATCTGGTGGGCCCCTACGAGCTGCACGATTTTTACCTGTATTATGTGCTGCGCTGCGGTTTTGGCCCGGCTAAAATTTACCGGCTGGCAAAGGCTGCCTTTGCGGGCAGGGCAGAGTACACGGATGCCGTGCTGTACAAGTGGCTGCGTAACTTCTACTGGCGCTTTTTTGCCCAGCAGTTCAAGCGCAGCTGCCTGCCGGACGGCCCCAAGGTGGGCAGCGTGACCCTTTCGCCCCGGGGCGACTGGCGGATGCCCAGCGATGCCTGCGCCACGCTCTGGCTGGCAGAGCTGGAGCAGCTCAAGCCCGGGGAGCAGTAAGCCATGAAGAACAAAAAGCTTTTGACCAATATCCTGTTTGCGGCGGTGGTGTTGACCATTGCAGCGGTGCTGCTGGCTGTGCGCAGCCATAACGCCGCCGGCGGCAAACTGACTGCCCAGCTGATCTACGGCGACAACAATGCCGTGCTGGACATTCCGCTGGACAAGGACGAAACTTACAGTGTGGACACCGGCTATTATACGGTGCATATAGAGGTAAAGGACGGCAGAGCGCGGTTTATTGAATCGCCCTGCCCGGATCACATCTGCGAGGGCTTTGGCTGGCTGTCGGCGGAGGATCAGACCGCCACCTGTCTGCCCGCCCGCGCCGTGCTGACCATCGTTCCGGTGGGCTGAAAAAGGAGTATTCTCATGTTGGACGAAAACGAGCATTCCCGCAAGGAGGACGGTCGCTCCCTGCACCGCCTTTTGCACAAGACTGAGCAGCAGGACGCCACCGTGGAGGTGGACAGCGCCGCGTTTTTCTCGGAGCTGCCGCCGGAGCAATCCGCTCCGCCGCCCCGCCGCCCGCAGCAAAACACCCCCCGCAGCACTGCCTCCGGGGGAAATGGGGCATACCAGCCCCCGAAACGAGGGAAGATCTTGCTGATCGTACAGGCAATTTTAAGCGTTCTGGCGCTGGTGCAGCTCTGGCGCACCCAGATGCTACCGGTGCTGTATCTGGTGGTGCTGGCGGCGCTGCTGGTGCTGCTGTGGCTGCTGGTCAAACGCTGTCAGGAGTACAAAACTGCAGGCACGGTGTCCCGGGTGTTCTCGGTGGTGCTGTGCGCCGCCATGGCGCTGGGCTGCGTGTGGGCGCAGCAGGGTCTGACGGCGCTGGGCGATATGACCACCGGCTTTTTGAGCGACGCCGAGGCGAAAAAAATCACCAAGGAGCCTTTTGTGGTGTACCTGAGCGGCGTGGACACCCGCGGCGAGCTGACCGAAAAAGCACGCAGCGATGTGAATATCCTTGCTGCCGTGAACCCTGTTGCCAAGCAGGTGGTGCTGATCAACACCCCGCGCGATTATTATGTGGACCTTGCCGGTACCTCCAGCAAGGACAAGCTGACTCACGCCGGACTTTACGGCGTGCAGACCAGCATGGATACCCTCGGCAACCTGTACGGGGTGGACGTGCAGCACTACATCCGCATCAATTTTGCAGGGTTTATCAACATCGTCGATGCGCTGGGCGGCGTGGACGTGTACTCCGATCAGGCGTTCACCTCGGTGGGCAGCCCCGGCTACTACGACCCCACCACCTTTGCCGAGGGCTGGAACCATCTGGACGGCAAGGCTGCGCTGGCTTTTGCCCGCGAGCGCCACGCCTTTAAGACCGGCGATGTGCAGCGCGGCATCAACCAGATGAAGGTGATCGATGCCATGCTGAACAAGATCAAGTCCCCGGCGCTGCTGATGGGATTTTCCAAGATCATGGATTCTGCCGCCGATTGCTTCGTCACCAGCCTTTCCCAGAACCAGATCAGCGCGCTGGTGCGGATGCAGCTCAGCGATTTTGCAGAGTGGAATATTGAAAGCTACACCGTTACCGGCTCTTCCGGCAGCAGCACCAAGTGCTACTCTGCCAAGGGGCAGAAGCTCTACGTCATGAAGCCGGACGAAAACTCCGTGGCAAAGGCTAAAGAGATGATCGCGGCTGTGCTGGGCGGCGAGGGCACGGTAAGCTCCACCACCCAGACCCCGGAAAAGACGGAGGTGTACACCCCCACCGCCGACCCCGATGCCGCTGTCTCTGTGCCCGAGACGCCCGCCGACAGCGTAATCGTGGAAGAGCCGGCGGAAAGCGTGCCGGAGCAGCCTGCTGAGCAGCCTGCCGAACAGCCGGCAGAGCAGCCCACGGAAACGCCCGCCGAGCAGCCCGCTGCCACCGAGACGCCCCAGCCGGAGACCACTCCCGCCGCCGGCGGCAGCACCGAGACGCCCGCCGTCAGCCTGCCCACGCAGGAGCAGGTGGAACAGGCTGCAGGTTCGCTGTACAGCGCTGCTTCCACCGTGCTGGACGCCATCCTTGGCGCAGGCGGGAACTGAGAGAAATCTATCCCAAAAAGAACCGTTGCACAAAACAGCGTGCAACGGTTCTTTTTGTTGTGCAAAAAACGATGGCGGGCTCGCCCTCTCAGGCGCTCCCGCGCCAGCTCCCCCAAGGGGGGAGCCAAGCCGTTATGCTCATTGCTAAAGTATTAGGTGCAATGAGAAAGTTTCCGGCAGTGCTCTTGGCTCTCCCTTTGGGAGAGCTG
>CAVKCU010000160.1:0-4296 GCA_963654645.1 Clostridiales bacterium
AGCTCCTCGGCGTCCGCCAGTTCCACGATCTTGCCCTTGCGGATGACGGCGATGCGGTCGGAAATATAACGCATCACCGAAAGGTCGTGGGCGATGAACAGGTAGGTGATGCCGCGCTGCTTTTGCAGCTGGCGCAGCAGGTTGAGCACCTGCGCCCGGATGGACATATCCAGTGCGCTGATGGGCTCGTCTGCTACGATGAACTCCGGCTCTACGATGAGCGCCCGGGCAATGCCGATGCGCTGGCGCTGCCCGCCGGAAAATTCGTGGGGGAAGCGGGACGCAAACTCCGGCAGCAGACCCACGTCCAACAGCGCCTGCCGCACTTTTTCCTCCCGCTGCGCGGCGCTCAGCTCCGGGCGCACGTTCTGCAAGCCCTCGCCTACGATGTAGCTCACCTTGGCGCGTTCGTTCAGGGAGGATTGCGGGTCCTGAAAGATCATCTGAATCTCCCGGGTGAGCTGCTTATCCAGCGCACGGGAAATTTTGCCGTTGATGCGCTGTCCTTTGTACAAAATTTCGCCGCCGGTGGTGGGCAGGATACGCAGGATGGCGCGTCCGATGGTGGTCTTGCCGGAGCCGCTCTCGCCCACAAGACCGAAGGTCTCACCCTTGCAGATGGTAAAGCTGGCGTTCTGCACCGCAGTGTAGGCTTTGCGTCCGCTGCCGTAGGTCACCTGCAGGTCTTTTACTTCCAGTAACGGCTCTGCCATATCACAGCCCCTCCTTTTGCAGCTTTTTCACCGCAGCAGGCGGCTCAATGTGGGGCGCTCGGGGGTCCAGCAGCCAAGTGCGTGCTTTGTGGGTGGGCGATACCGCAAAGTAGGGCGGGCGCTTGACAAAATCGATCTTGAGCGCCTGCGGGTTGCGGGGCGCAAAGGCATCGCCGCGGATCTCGGCAAACAGGTTGGGCGGCGTGCCCGGGATGCTGAACAGGTCCTCGCCCTTCACGCCCATCTGCGGCATACTGGACAGCAGCGCCCAGGTGTAGGGGTGGCGGGGGTCGTAGTAGATCTCGTCCGCTGTGCCGATCTCCACGATGTCGCCCGCGTACATTACCGCCACCCGGTCGGCAAGGTTTGCCACCACGCCAAGGTCGTGGGTGATAAGTACGATGGTCAGGTGGTATTTCTCCCGCATCTGCCGCAGCAGCTGTAAAATTTGTGCCTGAATGGTCACATCCAGCGCGGTGGTGGGCTCGTCACAGAGCAATATCTTCGGGCTGCACGCCAGCGCAATGGCAATCACCACGCGCTGCCGCATTCCGCCGGAAAATTCGTGGGGGTACTGCTTATACCGCAGCGCGGGGTCGGGGATGCCCACATCCCGCAGGTATTCCAGCGTCTTTTCCCGCGCAGCAGCGCCCTTTAAACCCTGATGCAGGGTGACTGCCTCGGTGATCTGCTCGCCGATGGTCTTGAGCGGGTTTAAGCTGGTCATGGGGTCCTGCATCACCATGGCGATCTCCCGCCCACGGACGGCAAGCCACTCTTTTTCGGTTCTCAGCGCTGCAAGGTGCAGCGGGGCGCAGCCGGGCGCGGGGTAGTAGTCGATGCTGCCGCCGGTGATGCTGCCGTTTGCGTCCAAAAGGCCCATAAAGCTTTTGGTGAACACGCTCTTGCCGGAGCCGCTCTCACCCACAAGCGCCAGCACCTCGCCCCGGTAAAGGTCGAGGTCGATATCCCGGATGGCGTGCAGGGTGCGCCCGCGCAGCCCGAACCGGATCTGCAGACCGCGCACCGAGAGGATAATGTCTTGGGTCATGGGTATCCTCCTTACTGCAGATGGTTCTTGGGGTCGGCAGCGTCCGAGAAGGCGTTGCCGATCAGGTAAAAGGCGATGGTAACAAAGCTCAGGATGAGGGTGGGGTACAGCAGCTGGTAGCGCAGCCCCGCCTGCATCATCACCTTACGGCCGTCGTTTACCAGATTGCCCAGCGAGGGGGTCTCCACCGAGAGCCCAAGGCCGATGTAGGTGATGAACACCTCGTTGCCGATGGCTTCCGGGATGGTAAGCGCCATGCGCAGCATGATGACCGAGACGAGATACGGCAGCAGGTTGCGCAGCACGATGCGCAAAGTTGGCGTGCCGATGCAGCGGGAGGCGATGTTATAGTCCCGGTCGCGGATAATTAAGATCTGGTTGCGGATGAACCGCGCCATCTCGATCCACCCCTTGATGGACATGCCCAAAATCATCGTCCAGATGCTGGGGGTAGCTACATAGGAGATAAGGATGAGCACGATGGCGGTGGGGATGTTGTCGAAGATGTTGTACAGCTCGGTAAAGAGGAAGTCCAGCCTGCGCACATAGCCCCACAGCACACCGGCGGTGATGCCCACGGCAGCTTCGATGATCGCCACGAAAAAGGCGATGGTCAGGCTGGTGCGCGCGCCCGCCCAGATGCGCGCCCATAAGTCCTGCCCGATGGAGTTGGAGCCCCAGAGAAAGCCCTGCTGCCCCGGGGCGATGTTGCGGTACTGGATGCCGGTGGCGGGGTCTACGGCGCAAAGGTTCGGGTCTGCCTGCCCGGGCAGCAGCGGCTGCACAAAGGCGAACACCACCACCGCCGCCAGTGCTGCCAGCAGCGCCACGGCAAGCTTGTTTTTAAAAAAGGCGCGGAAGGTGCTGCCCCAGTAGCTGTAGCTGGTGCTGGCAGTGGCTTCGGCTTGCTGACTGCTGAACCCGGCGGGGGTGAAAAGCTCGTCCTCCGGCAAGGCAGCCCACGCGGCGGGGCCGTCCTTTTGCAGGGTGTTCAGCTGCGCTTCCAGCTGACGGGAGCATGCGCGTTTGAACATCAGCGGCCACCCTCCTTTTTGCCAAAATTGATGCGGGGGTCAATGAGCACCATTAAAATATCGCCCAGAATCAAGCCCACGATGCCCACGCAGGCGTACAGCAGCACGATGCCCTGCACCATGGTGTTGTCGTGGCGCTGCACACAGGTGACCAGCAGCCCGCCCATGCCGGGGATGCTGTACAGGCTTTCGATGTAGATGGAGCCTACCACCGTATTGAGGAACGCCGAGGGAATATACTGCACCAGCGGTACCATGGCGTTGCGGAACACATGATGCAGCGCGATATCCCGCCCGCACACGCCCTTGGCGCGGGCAAGGCGGACATAGTCCTTGTTGCTTTCGTCCACCATGTAGCGGCGCAGCCACATGGCGTAAAAGGCAAGGTTTGCAAGGCTCATACTGCACACCGGCAGCACCCAGTACCGCCAGTCGGCGGCGTTGAAGAGCAGCCCCACGCCCACCGCCGCCGTGCCGTACATCTGGATGTACAAAAAGTACACCGCAGCGGGCACAGCCTGAATGAGCACGATCAGCGCCGTGCCCATCTTATCCGGCCAGCGGCCCTTGTACTGCCCCATCACAAGCCCCAGCGGAATGCCCAGCACAAGGCTGAGCAGCATCGCCAGCACGCCCATCTGCACAGAGATGGGCAGCTTCTGCGCCAGAATCTGTGTGACCGGGGCGTTTACCTTGTAGATATGGCTCACGCCAAGGTCGCCGTGCAAAGCGTTTTTCCAAAAACGCCCCACCTGCACAGGCAGCGGGTCTAAAAGCCCCATGGCTTGCAGCCCTGCCTGAATTTGCGCTTCGGACATTTTTTCGTAGTTTGCAAAGTAGCCCTCCACCGGCATGAGCCGCAGCAGGCAGAACACCAGCGTCACGATGACAAACAGCGTCAGCACCGAGCGCCCGATGCGCTTTGCAAGATATTGCACCATGGTGCGCACCTCTCTTTTTTACCTGAAATACCGATAGATATAGCATACCGCAAATTGCCCTTTTTGGGAAGTGCTTTGTGTTTTTTTGCGTAAAAATGGGATAGCGGAGCGCCCGCAGGCGCTCCGCTATCCCGAAATTATAAAGTTTTCTTCCGCTATTTATGCGCAAAGCAACGCGGAGCGCATTTTAAATCGTTTTACCGTGCATCCCGGTTGCGGTTATACTCGTCCATGGAGACGTAGTGGTCGAGGATATGGATGCCCTTGAGGCGGTTCGTGGAGAAGCCGGTGGGGGCGTACTGCCCCTCCCAGAGGTTCAGCCGGGTGGCGATGTAGGGCGGCACTGGCAGGCTGAGCGGGATGACAAGCGCATTCTCGATGAGGTACGCTTCGGCGTCGGCAAAGGCTGCGTACCGGGCGTCAAGGTCGGCGGTGATGGCCTTGGCTTTTTCCACCATGTCCATGTAGGTCATCACATAGCCGGCAGTCTCGCCGGTGATGATGCCGTCCTCTACGCCGGTGCGCAGGAAAGCGTAGCAGGTGCCGCGGTCGCCCGC
>CAVKCU010000161.1:0-4289 GCA_963654645.1 Clostridiales bacterium
GGGCGTGCATGGCAATGCCCGCAGCAAACAAAAAAGCCGCCCGAAGGCGGCAGGGGAGAATAGCTTATTTGGCGCTGTCCTTGGCAAGGGCGGCGTCAATGTTTTTTTGCAGAGCGGCAAGGTTTTCTTCCTTGTCGATGCCGCCCAGCAGGGGCTGGCCCACAACATTGCCGTCCCGGTCAAAGACATAGGTGGTGGGGAAGGCCATGATGTTCAGCGCGAACTTGCCGGCCTCGCTGCCGGAGGCAAAGTAGATGTTGCGGTAGCTTGCACCCGTTGCGGCCAGCAGCTTTTTGGCAGTTTCGATGCCCTGCTGATTGCCGTCCAGCGTCTCGGTGTTGATGCCGACTACCTCGCCGCCCTGTGCCTTGACTTTTTCGTTCAGGGCGTTCAGGTCGTCCAGCTCCTCCACGCAGGGCTTGCAGCCGTTGAACCAGAAGTTCACCACCGTAAAGGCGTTGCCCGCAAACAGGCTGTTGTCCACCGGGTTGCCCTCTAAATCGCTGCCCTCAAACTGGGGAAAAGCAGTGCCCTGTGCGGCGGCACTGGGAGCGGCATCCTCTGTAGCGGCAAGAGCGGCAATCTGTTCCTCAATGGCACGGATCTTTTCCGCATCGGCAGTCAGGGTCTTGTACTCCTCGTCCGAGAACTGGTCCTTTGCCTTTTCCACGGCACTGAGCAGAAAATCACCATAGTTCGTGCTGAGGGTGGTATCGGTCACGTTTTTGTCCATGGAAGCGAACACCTTCTCCCACAGGGCATCGTTTGCGGAAAGGATCTCGTTTTCCTCGGCAAGCAGCTGCTCCTCGGTCTTGCCTTCCGCTGCCGCAGCAGAAGCGGCAGAAGAGGATGCAGTAGAGGCAGAGGATGCAGAGGATGCGCCCTGCCCGCAGGCGGCAAGGCTGAAAGCCAGCACAAGGCTGAGAGAAAGTGCGGTTACACGGTTAAGCTTCATGGTTTTACTCCTTTGTTGTTTCAGTGTTTGATTTGTCTCCTAGCCCGAATTTATACTGGATGGCGTCCGTGGGGCAGGCTTTCATGCACATCCCGCAGCGGATACATTCGGCGTGGTTGGGAGTCTTGGTAATGTCTACGTCCATCTTGCAGGCTCTTGCACAGGCTCCGCAGGAGACGCATTTGTGGGTGTCTACGCGCATCTGGAACAGCGAGACTTTGTTCAGCAGCGCATAGAACGCGCCCAGCGGGCACAGCCACTTGCAGAAGGGGCGGTAGAACACCACACTGCCCACAATGACCGCCAGCAAGATGCAGGCTTTCCATGTGAACAGCTTGCCCAGCGCGGCGCGAATGCCCGCATTGGTCAGGGAGAGGGGAATGGCACCTTCCAGCACGCCCTGCGGGCAGAGATACTTGCAGAAGAAGGGGTCGCCCATGCCCAGCTCGTTGACCGCCAGCAATGGCAGCAGCACCACCATGACCAGCAGCACTGCATACTTTAAATAGCGCAGCGGCTTTAACTTTTTGGTGGAGAGCTTGGGGGAAGGAATCTTGTGCAAAAGCTCCTGAAACCACCCGAACGGGCAGAGGAAACCGCAGATGAACCGCCCCAGCAGCACCCCGAAGAGGATGAGGATGCCGGTGATGTAGTAGGAAAAGCGGAACTTGGAGGAGCCCACCACCGCCTGGAACGCCCCCACCGGGCAGGCACCTGCAGCGCCCGGGCAGGAATAGCAGTTCAGCCCCGGCACGCAGACGTATTTTCCGCTGCCCTGATACAGCGTCCCTTTGGCAAAGTTGGGCAGGTGGATATTGGTCAAAAGGGTCGCCCCGGCCTGTATAAAGCCCCGGAACCGGGCGAGGGGAGAAAGCTTTTTCTTTTTCTTATCCAATGCCCACACACTCCATACACAGCCGGATGGCTTTTGAAAATACGGTGTCCGCCTCGCCCCGCCATACGCCGAACAGCAGCATCAGCACCCCGGCGGCAAGCAAAAGCAGCTGCGCCTGTTTTTTTGTCATGAACATCATAGCCTCCTGTCGTTTGATGGCACCAGTATACACCATGCGGGATAAAATTTCTGCTAAGAAAATCTTAACACGAATCTTAACACCGTCTGCTATAATCTGTTATAATGAAGAAAAAACGCAAGAAACGGATTTTTTACGGAAGGGTGGAAAACAAAATGCGCCTTTTGGTGGTAGAGGATGAGCACTCCCTGCGGGAGGACATTGCCCGGAAGCTGCGGCTGTCCGGATACGAGGTGGACGCCTGTGCAGACGGCGAAGCCGCGCTGGAAGCGCTGGCGGCAGAGCGGTACGACCTTGTACTGCTGGACCTCAACCTGCCCAAGGTGGACGGGATGCAGGTGCTGCGCAGCCTGCGCCGGCACGACCTTGAAACCTGTGTGCTGATCTTATCGGCGCGCAGCGAGATCGCGGATAAGGTGGAGGGACTGGATGCCGGGGCGAACGATTATCTTTCCAAGCCCTTCCACCTTGCAGAGCTGGAAGCCCGGGTGCGCAGCCTGACCCGGCGCAAATTCATCCAGCAGGATGTCTGTCTGTGCTGCGGGCGGCTCAGTTTCAACACCCGCAGCCGCGTTGCGGCGGTGGATGGTCAGCCCCTTGCCCTGACCCGGAAGGAGAGCGGCGTACTGGAATATCTGCTGCTGCATCAGGGACGCCCGGTCAGTCAGGAAGAGCTCATCGAGCACGTCTGGGACGGCAGTGTGGACAGCTTCAGCAACTCCATCCGGGTACATATCTCTGCCCTGCGCAAAAAGCTGCGGGCGGCGCTGGGGTACGACCCCATCCGCAACCGCATCGGGGAAGGCTACGAGATCGGAGGCGAGGTACAATGAAACATTTGTCCCTGCAATGGCGCATCACCCTGCTGACCGCGCTGCTCATCGCCTGCGCCTGCGTGTGCATGAACCTGCTTTTATACCGCACCGGCGTTACCGGCATGGATGCCCTCAACGGCTTTATGATGCAGTACCAGCCCGGCAGCGCGGATTCCCTGACCATCGAGATCCCGCAGGAGGAAATGTCCAGCCTGCTGGCGCATTTTTCGCAGGAAGTCTACGATGCAAAGGTGGTTTTTGGCCGCAAGGGCTGGTGCATCACTGCTGTGGTCACCATCGTCAGCGCTGCCATCGCTTATTTTGTCAGCGGCAGAGCGCTGAAACCGTTGCAGCAGCTTGCGCAGCAGGCGCAGCGGGTCGATCAGGACAGCATTGCCACCGCCCGTCTGAACGAAAACACCGTGCAGGAATTCGGACAGCTGAGCCGGTCGGTGAACCGGATGCTGGATGGTCTGGCGCAGTCCTTTGAATTGCAGCGGCAGTTTGCGGGCAACGCCGCCCACGAGCTGCGCACTCCGCTGGCTATTTTGCAGACAAAGCTGGAACTGTTTGCAGAGGAGCACCCGGCCATGGATGCCGAGACCGCCGGGCTGGTCAGCTCCCTGCGGGAGCAGCTGGACCGCCTGACTGCCCTTGTGCGCACCTTGCTGGAAATGAGTAATCTGCAATCGGTCTCCCGCACCGACCAGATCGCCCTTGCGCCGCTGGTGGAGGAGATCATGACCGACCTGACCCCCCTTGCCCAGAAAAACAACATCTCCCTGCAGCAGGACTGCGGGGAGATGGGCATGGTGGGCAGCGATGCGCTGATCTACCGGCTGGTGTTCAATCTGGTGGAAAACGGCATCAAGTATAACCGTCCCGGCGGCGCGGTGTGCGTCACTCTGCGGCAGGAAAAACAGACTGCTGTGCTGCGCATCGCGGATACCGGCCCCGGCATCCCCGCAGACTGCCGGGACAGCATCTTCCAGCCCTTTTTCCGGGTGGATAAATCCCGCAGCCGGGAGATGGGCGGCGTGGGGCTTGGTCTTGCCCTTGTGCGGGAGATCGCCGTGCTGCACGGCGGTAGTGTGACCGTGGAGAGCAGCGACGAAAACGGCACCACCTTTGCCGTCACCCTGCCGCTGGCACAGCCCTGCTGAGACCGGGCGGACTGGGGCTTTATTTTTGGCACACGGGGGAGTATACTGGAAGCAGCAGGCCCCGGAAAATAAGAAGGACAAAGGAGATACTGAAAATGCAGGCAACCATTCACAACGAATTTCTGACCCTGACCGTGGACACCCACGGTGCAGAGGCTGTTAGCCTGAAGAATGCCGCAGGCGAAGAGCTGCTCTGGCAGGCTGACCCCGCCATCTGGAAGCGCCATGCGCCCATCCTGTTCCCGTGGACAGGCAAGCTGGTGGACGGCACCTTTGCAGCCAAGGGCAAAACATGGAAGGGCGGTCAGCACGGCTTTGCCCG